>NZ_JBFRFG010000019.1:0-80909 GCF_052114705.1 Terrabacter sp. 2YAF2 | reverse complement strand
GGCCGCGCCCGAGACGAGACGTCGGCCGCGGGCGACCGCCCCCGGCGCCCCCACCGGGTTCCCCACCCGGCCGCCGCCCGGCGACGCGGAGTCCGGGTCGCCGTCGAGGTCGTCGTCGAGGTCGTCGTCGAGGTCGTCGTCGAGGTCGTCGTCGAGGTCGTCGTTGAGGTCGTCGTTGAGGTCGTCCTCGGGACCGTCCCCGTGGAGCGGGCCGGAGACGGCGGCATACGGCCACCCGGCGGCGGCGCCGAGCAGCACGTTCTCGTCGACGGACAAGGCCTCGAGCGTGCCGAGGTAGTGCGCCCACGGTCCCGACAGGTCCGGCGTCTGGACCCCTTCGGCGAGTCGGCGCCGCACCTCAGGGTCGTTGAGCCGGCGCAGCGCGCCCGCCAGGGCGCGCTCGTCCTCGGGCGGGACGAGCAGCCCGTTGACGCCGTCGACCACCTGCTGCGAGAACGGCGCGATGTCGGAGGCGAGCACCGGCAGACCGTGCGCGTGGCCGAGGATGACGTTCTGCGACGCCGTCGCCGACCGGTAGGGCAGGGCGAGGACGTCGTGGTCTGCGAGCAGCGCGGCCAGCGCGTCGGCGGGCACGTAGCCCTCGCGGATCTCCACCCGGCCCGCGAGTGCAGGGTCGGCCGCGAGGTCGGTGATGACGTCGCGGTTGGCGCCCCAGATCTCACCGGCGACGGTCAGCGTCACGCCGGGGACCGACCGCATGGCGCGCAGGAGGACGTCGATCCCCTTGTGCTCGCGGATGAGTCCGAGAGCGAGCAACCGGGTGGGACCGAGCCGTTGGCCCCGCGCGACGGGGTCCCCGCCGGGAAGGTGCGGGGGCAGCTCGGCCACGGACACCCGACGGGCGCCGAGGTCGTGCGCCACCCGCGCCTGGTCCGCGCCGTGCACGAGGACCGAGTCGACCCGCGCGAAGAGCATCGACATGAGGCGGGCGTCGCCGACGTGCGACTCGTGCGGGAGGACGTTGTGGCACACGACCACCGACTGCGGTCGAGGGCCGGGCGCGCCCGGCACCGCGCCGGCGGCCCGGAGCAGCACGAGATGCGCGGGGACGACCGCGGGCATCACGTGGACGACGAGGATGGCGTCGACCTCGCGCAGGCGCCGTCCGGCGCGCACCCAGGTGTCGGGGCGAGCCCAGCTGAGCGCGCGGATCGTCCGCGGGAAGGGGGGCACCTCCGGCTGGCCGTCGGGCACCGACGCGTCCGCGTGGTGCAGCCCTGAGGGGTAGAGGTGCGCCCACGAGACCAGCGTCACGTCGTGCCCGGCCTCCACCAGGTGGTGGGCCAGCATCGTCGTGTGCGCCGCGACCCCGCCCTTGTGCGGGTGGGTCGGACCGACGATGGCGATGCGCAGCGCGGCCGATCCCGTCGAGTCGTCCGTCCCGGCCGCACGCTCGAGGTGGCGGGAGGCTCCGGCAGTCGCGGCGGACCGGTGGCCCCGCACCGGGGAGCCCTGTGGCAACGCATCCGTCATGGTGCTCCGACTCTAGTTCCCGGAGTATGCCGCTGGGCGTGCTGTCGTCCCGCCCTCGCGTGTCGGGGGGGCGTGCCGACGGGGTGTCGCCGCGGGTCGACGCGTGCTGACGACGCCGGCGCCCCCCTTACGCTGGGGCGCATGACGACGGACGGCATGACGACGGTCCCGCCCCGTGACGTGCTGGTGCGGATGGTGGCGTCCGACCCGGGGCGGCCGCGCCTCACGTGGTACGACGACCTAACCGGGCCCACCGAGGGTGAGCGCATCGAGCTCAGCGCGCGCGTCCTCGCCAACTGGGTGTCCAAGGCCGCGAACCTCCTGCAGGACGACGCCGCGGCGGGCCCCGGCACGACGGTCGGCCTCGACCTTCCCGCGCACTGGCGCTCGCTCTACTGGGCCCTGGCGACGTGGTCGGTCGGTGCCACCGTCGTCGTCGGCGACGCAGCCACGGGGGCCGACGTCCTCATCACCGACTCCCCCGCTGCGGCCGCCGGCCACGGCGGCGACGCCGTCCTCGTCTCGCTTCCCGCGCTCGCCCGCAGCCACCCTGAGGCCGGCGACGCGCCGGGCGCCGTCGACGAGGCACGCGAGCTGTCCACCCACGGTGACCTCTTCTCCCCGATGTCCGACGCCGAGCCGGACGACGTCGCTCTGGCCGCGGGTGGGGCCGACACGGCATACGGGGCCCTCGTCGCGGCGGTCGCCGACTGGGGCCCGTCGCCTCGAGTCGCCCTCGCGGGCGGCCTCGAGGAGGTGCTGCGCCAGGCGCTGGCCGCCTGGGCGGCCGACGGCTCGATCGTGCTCGTGCGCGGTGGGCGCGGCGATCTGGGCGACCGTCTCGCGGCCGAGGGCGTCAGCGTCGACGCACGCGAGAACGCCTGAGGCGCAAGGGACTCAGGCGGACAGCCGGTCGAAGAGCGACCACGTGCGGGACGCCACCACGCCGGTGCTCGCCAGCCCGGCACGCGCCTGCGCCACCTTGACGGCTTCACGTGTCGCGAGGTCGAAGACACCCGTCTGGTTCACCCCGAGCAGCCGCTGCACCGCCATGACCTGCGGGCCGGTGTCCCCCGCGCGCAGCACCGTCGACCGGTCGGCCACGAACGGGAAGTCGCGCGCCTCGAGAACGTCCCAGAGGTCAGCCGTCACGACGCCCGTCTGCGGCAGGGCCAGCGAGCGCTGGAGGGAGACGACCTTGTCGCGGGTCACCGTCCCGAAGACGCCGTCGACGGCTAGGCCGCCGAGGGCCCGCTGCAGCACCCGCACGGCAGCGCCGCGCGACCCGGTCGCCAGCGTCAGGCTCTTGTAGGCGGTGTAGCTCGTGCCGACGTCGACGCTGGCAACCCCGGCGCTGGTGCGTGACGACATGCTGGCGTAGACAGTCATGGCAGAACTCCTCCCGGTTGTCGTGGTGCGCAGGTCCGCGGTGACCACCGTCGGAACCATCGGCATTGCTGTGCTGTCAAGGGGATCCGGCTGCGGCGGGCTCAGGAGCGCCACCGTCCTGGCCGTGGCCGACCAACCGTGGGCGAAGAGGTTCAGCTGGGTCCTGGAGTCGGCCACACCGGTCTGCGGGAGGCCCGCGAACTTCTGGTAGGCCTTGACCCGCGCCGTCGTCAGGTTCCCGTAGAAGCCCGTCGTCGGCAGCGCACCGAGCTTCGCCTGCAACGTCCTGACGGCGGCCGAGGTCATCCCGAGCCGCAGGGTCGGGTAGGTCTTCGGCGCGGGCGCGTGCGCCGGGGCCGCGGTCGCGCCGGTCCAGCCGCGTACCCACAACCGGGCCTGCGTGACCGGGTCGGCGACGCCGGTCTGCGGCAGCCCGACGAACTTCTGGTAGGCCTTGACCCGCGCCGTCGTCTGGTTCCCGTAGAAGCCCGTCGTCGGCAGCGCACCGAGCTTCGCCTGCAACGTCCGGACGGCAGTCGAGGTCGTGCCGAGCCGCAGGGTCGGGTAGGCGGCCGTGACGCTCCTCCAGCCGCGAGACGCGAGGACCGCCTGCGTGGTCAGGTCGGCGGCGCCGGTCCGCGGCAGGCCCACGAACGCCTGGTAGGCGATGACCCTGGCCCTGGTCTGGTCCCCGAAGAAGCCGGTGGTGGGCAGGTTGCCGAGGCGCGCCTGCAGCTGGCGCACCGCCTCGGACCGCATGCCCGGCGAGAGCGCGCCGGGCTTGGGCGGCACCGGGGTCGTGGGCGTGGTGGGCGGCTTCGGCGGGGTCGTCGGGAGGGTCGCGCCGGCCGGCGGCAGGGAGGTGAGGTAGCTGCGCGTCGGGACGCCCGTCCACCACGACGTGCGACCGGCCGCGCCGTCGTAGTTGAAGCTGAAGTGGATGTGGTCGGTGTGCGGCGACGAGCCGGAGTAGGGGGCCCACCCGCGCTCCGGGGCGTAGGACCGCCACATCTTCTTGTTGTGGATGATGTACATGATCCCGAAGCGGCGGGCCATGGCGCCCTTGACGCCGTTCTTGTCCGGTGCCGTGAGCCACGTCAGCACGGACTGCGCGACGGCTTCCTGCGACGGGTTCTTGACGTTGAGCATCCAGTCCCACGCCCGGCCGTCGTAGTGCTCCGAGACGTCGTGGCCGCAGGTGCGACCCATCAGGCCCAGCGAGCCCATCCCGTAGTGCGAGGTCATCAGCCGGGCGAAGGCCACGACGCCGGGACGCGGCACCGGGTCGCAGAGCGTCTGGGCCTGGTAGGGCACGTAGACGTCGAGGCCGCCGGGCAACGGCCGGGTCGGCGGGGCCTGGACCGCTGCCGCGGAGGACACGCACAGGGGCACCGTGAGCACAGGGAGTGCGACGGCCAGCCACAGCGGGCGTCGGCGCAGGGCCATGGTGAACCTCTTGTCAGGCCGGGAGGGGTTGATTCTGGGTCAAAAAGGGTTTACTGCCGCCCCATTTATGCACTCCAGTCACAGCCATCACAAGGCGTTCCAGCGAATTACAAGCCTGTTCTTCTCATCCGCCGGGAATGACACCGCTGTCATTCGTCTGCATGACGTCCGCTGCTCCAAGCCGACGCCGAGCACGTATGCCGGCCGGCCGGCATACGTGCTCGGCGACCACACGTCGGGCTCGTCGTGTGGGGCGACCCCACGCCACCCCCGGCCACCTACGTGGATAGAGTCCGGCCATGGACAAAGTCGTCTCCACCCCCCAGGAGGCCATCGCCGGGATCAGCGACGGAATGTCGCTCTCGGTCGGCGGTTTCGGCCTCTGCGGCATCCCCTCCGTTCTCATCGCAGCCATCCACGACGCCGGCCTCACTGGTCTCGAGGCCGTCTCGAACAACTGTGGCGTCGACGACTGGGGACTCGGCATCCTCCTGCGGGACAAGCGGATCCGTCGGATGATCAGCTCCTACGTCGGTGAGAACAAGGAATTCGAGCGGCAGTACCTCTCCGGTGAGCTCGAGGTCGAGCTGACGCCGCAGGGCACCCTGGCCGAGCGGCTGCGCGCCGGCGGCTCCGGCATCGGCGCCTTCTTCACGATGACGGGTGTCGGCACCCAGATCGCCGACGGCGGGCTCCCCTGGCGCTACGACGACGCCGGCAACATCGCGGTCGCCTCCCCGCCCAAGCAGACCCAGGACTTCGAGTGGATGGGTGAGACCAAGACGTTCGTCCTCGAACAGGCCATCACGACGGACTTCGGCCTCGTGCGGGCGGCGAAGGGTGACCGCCACGGCAACCTCGTCTTCAACCAGTCCGCCCGCAACTTCAACCCGCTCTGTGCCATGGCCGGCCGCGTCACGGTCGCCGAGGTCGAGGAGCTCGTCGAGCCGGGTGAGCTCGACCCGGACCAGATCCACCTGCCGGGCATCTTCGTCCAGCGGGTGCTGCCGCTGACCCCCGAGCAGGCCTCGGACAAGCGCATCGAGCGCCGCACCGTCCGTCCGCGCGTCGCCTCGACCCAGACCGAGCAGGAGGCCTGAGATGGCACTGACCCGTGAGCAGATGGCCGCCCGCGCCGCCGCCGAGCTGAGTGACGGCGCCTACGTCAACCTCGGCATCGGGCTGCCGACCCTGGTGCCCAACTACGTGCCCGACGACGTCGAGATCGTGCTCCAGTCGGAGAACGGCATCCTCGGCGTCGGCGCCTACCCCCTCGACGGCGACGAGGACCCCGACCTCATCAACGCCGGCAAGGAGACCGTCACCCTGCGCAAGGGTGCCGCCTTCTTCGACTCCGCCACGAGCTTCGGGATGATCCGCGGCGGCAAGGTCGACGCCGCCATCCTCGGCGCCATGCAGGTCAGCCAGGGCGGCGACATCGCCAACTGGATGATCCCCGGCAAGATGGTCAAGGGCATGGGCGGCGCGATGGACCTCGTCCACGGCGCCAAGAAGGTCATCGTGCTCATGGAGCACAACGCCCGGGACGGCTCCTACAAGATCGTCAAGGAGTGCTCGCTGCCCTACACCGGCCGCGGCGTCGTGCAGCGCATCATCACCGACCTGTGCGTCCTCGACGTCACGCCGGCCGGTCTGGTGCTGCGCGAGCTCGCACCCGGGGTCAGCGAGGAGCAGGTGCGCGAGCGCACCGAGCCCGACCTCGTGGTCGACCTGGGGTAAACGCCACATCACAGGTTGGCCAATACGGCTTATTGTCCCACTTTCGACTTTCGCCACTTTGATCCCATATGTAGCATCGGTCACGTTTCCTGACGCGAATGGATCTGGCGATATGACCGATAAAACCCGTACGAAATCGACCTTCAAACCCCGCGTCTGGATGGCGCGCAGCACCTGCGGTCTGCTGGTGGCGAGCACCGTGACGCTCGCCCCCGCACTCGGCGGCGCAGGTGCGGACGCCGCACCGAGCCCGCACCCCGTCAAGACGGCGGTCTCGAGCACGGACCTGTCCGTCCTGCGGCCGCACGCCCGAGCTGCCGCACCGGACGCCGAGCTGCGGGCTCGCGCGGCCCAGGTCACCGGCTCCGCCACGCCGGCCAAGTCGGCTGCTCCGGCTGCCGCGTCGCCGTCGGCGGCGGCTCCGCGCACTGCCGCCCGGGCTGCGGCACCCGCTGCACCCGCAGCGCCGCTCGGCACCGCTGACCAGACGGTCGACATCCCCGTCCACGGCAAGCTCGTCGGGCTCTCGTGGCCCGCCGACGTCGCGCCCGGCAGTGTGCTGGCCGTTGCCTGGCGGACCCAGCAGAAGGACGGCACCTGGTCGTCCTGGACCCCCGTCGCCGACACCATGATGGTCGACTCCGGGGGTCGCACGTCGGGGCGCCACGCCACCGACCCGATGTGGATCGGTGACGCCACGACCGTCCAGCTCCGCTTCCCGGCGGGCGACGCACGACTGGCGCACGCCCGGATCGACGAGATCGACCCCGGCGCCTCGCCGGCTGACGCGCCCAGCGTCGCGCCTGCAGGCAGCGCGGTGGCCCTGACCAGCAAGCCCGTCATCCGCACCCGCGCCCAGTGGGGGGCCGACGAGTCCCTGCGGAACGGCTGCATCCCGACCGTCGGCCGGACCGTCAACGGCGTCGTCGTGCACCACGATGCCGGCTCGAACAACTACACCGCGGCCGACTCCGCCGCCATCGTGCGATCGATCTACGCCTACCACACCAAGGTCCAGGGGTGGTGCGACATCGGCTACAACGTCATCGTCGACAAGTACGGCCAGGCCTTCGAGGGCCGCTACGGCGGACTCAACGTGGCGGTGCAGGGGGCCCACGCCCTCGGCTTCAACGAGGACAGCTTCGGCGTCTCCATGCTCGGCAACTACATGACGGCGACGCCGACCGCGGCCGGCATGGACATCCTGGCCCGCGTCATCGCCTGGCGCCTCAGCGGGGTCTACCGCAACGGCACCGGCACGACCCAGTGGCACGGCGGGGCCGCGACGACGCGCTACCCGAACGTCGGCACCTACACCCTGCCGATGATCATCGGGCACCGGGACGTGAACTTCACCGAGTGCCCGGGCACCAACCTGTACGCGCTCCTGCCCAGCCTGCGCACCCGGGTGTCACAGCTGATCTCCTACACCTCGAGCCCGCTCTACTCGCGCTACGCCAGCACCGGCGGTGCGCCGAAGTGGGGGCCGGTGTGGATGGCGGAGACGGCCGTCGGCGCCGGCATGAACGAGACGGTCGCCTCCGGCGGGGCACGCTTCTACACGACGCCGCGGTTCGGCGTGCGCTGGATGGGCCCGGGTCTCGACGGCATGTGGCGCCAGCTCGGCTGGACGAACTGGGGCGGCTACCCGTGGACCGACGAGCTCGCCACACCGGCTGGCTGGTACGTGGAGCTCGACCGTGGCAAGACTCTAACCATGAGCCGAACGGGGATCGGCACCTGGACGGAGGGGGCCGTGCGCAGCTACTGGGTCTCACGGGCCAACGGTTCCTACGGGGTGCTCGGGATGCCGGCCGAGCGCATGAGCCTTGTCGCCGGCTTCTGGCAGCAGCACTTCCAAGGCGGCACCGTCTACTACAACACGGCCACCGGCCAGACGGTGCACACCGAGGGCGGGATGGACTACTTCTACCGGCAGCGAGGCTTCCTCACCGGCAGCATGGGCACCCCGAAGGGCGACGTCGTCAAGACGACCTACGGAGCCCAGCAGAGCTTCACCAAGGGCGTGCTGCGGTGGAACCGCGTCACCGGAGCGATCACCTTCGGCTGAGCCCAGCCCGGGCCGAGACACCAGAATGCCGTGAGGGGGTGCGCCGACCAGGCGCACCCCCTCACGCATGCGCGTCGGTCAGTTGAGTCCCACGTAGCTGCTCGGCGGCAGGGCCACGGCGTTGCGGCCCTTCCAGACGCCACCACCGAGGTCGGGGTAGAGCCAGGCCTGGCCCGAGGAGTCCCGCGCGAGCACGTCGGCGCCGCCGAGGCCGTCGACGTCACCGACCGGCACGAGCTGGGTCATCGCGTTCCATCCGCCTCCGAGGTCGACGCGCGAGGTCCACCGGGAGACGCCGTCCCGGGTGTAGAGCCACAGGGTGCCGGTGGCACGCTCGCGCGCGATGATGTCGGCGTTCCCGTCCCGGTTGGCGTCACCGACGCCGATGATCACGTCCATGGCGTTCCAGCCGGGGCCGAGGTCCACCGACGTGGTCCACCCGCCGCACGTGCCGTCGCCCTGGAAGAGCATGAGCCGGCCGTCGCTGCGCCGGGAGATGAAGTCGGCCCGGCCGTCGGAGGTCAGGTCACCGACCCCGATGAGCTCGCCGTAGGCCGACCAGTCCCCCCGAACCGGCACCCGCGTGCCGATGGTGCCGACGGCCGACAGGGGGTAGCACACCCGTTGCCCGGTGGCCCGGACGCGGCCGAGGATGTCGGCGCGGCCGTTCCCGTCGAGGTCTCCCGCCGTCTGGAGCATGTCGAGGGTCTGCCACCCCGGCCCGAGAGACGTACCTGAGCCGAAGCCCACGCCCGCCGCGGGAGCCTTCCCCGGCAGCCGCATGAGCAGGCCGCTCGGAGTGACGCCCAGGACATCCGGCTGGCCGTCGCCGGTGAGGTCACGGCGCAGGTGGTCGACGTCGGTCAGGGTGAACCAGTTGGACCGGATGCCGAGCAGGGAGCGGATGCGCTCGCCGGAGACCTTCGAGGCGGTGCCAGACGTCCCGACGAGGTCGGCCGAGAGCACCCGGCCACCCCACTGGCCGTGGCCGTCCCGAGTCAGCACGACGTCCCGGAGCGAACCGATGGCCGGGTAGGCGCTCTCGAGCTTGCTGCGGAAGCCGGTCGACCCGCTGATCGACCAGGTCGAGCCAGAGGTCGACGCGTCGTAGGGGTCCGGCTGGGCGACGAGGTACGGCACGCTGCCGGCCACCATCCAGCCGCCGTTCGACGAGGAGAACATCGTGAGCGCGGGTGCCCCCGCGTAGCGCACCGTCATGCCCGCCGTGGCGGTCGTCGCGGCGGTGACGGCAGCGTTGCGGTAGTCGCTGATGAGGCTGCCGTCCGAGCGGTAGTCGGCGAGACCGCGGTAGACCTGGCACGACGTCGAGTCGCAGACGTCATACGCGGAGCCCCATCGCGGGTGGGCCTTCTCGTAGGCCGCGTACGTCCGCGCGGCGACGGCTTGGCTGCGCAGCGCCTCGGCACGCCAGGAGGTCGGCATCTCGCTTCCCACGACGCTGACCAGGTACGGCTCGAACGTCGTGCCGTTGAAGGTGCTCAACCCGCTGCCGTTGACGGCGGCGCCGATGGCGTCGGGGTAGTCGCGCCGGACGCCCCCGGGCAGCGTGAGCCGCGTCCGATGGGTGGTCGGGTTGTCGAAGACGACCGGAGTCGGCAGCGCCGCGCCCGCGGCATACCCCGGCGGGGTGTACTCGACCCAGGCGGCGCCGGTCTGGTCCCAGGAGCTGACGGTGAGCCCGGCCCCCCGTCGGGTCACGCGCCAGGCCGTCGTCGTCGGGCTGGTCGGCAACGGCGTCGCCGCGTCGCTGCCCACCCGCAGGGTCTGCCCCGGGGCCGCGACCACCTCGGTCGCGCCGTCGGTGTCGGCCGTGATGCCGATCCGCAGTGCCGGGTCGCCCTGGCTCGCGAGGGTCGTGCCGGGGAAGTAGAAGGCGATGATCTGTGACCACGTCAGCCCTTGCAGGGCCGCCCCCTGGGCGCCCCACTGGGACATCCCCATCCCGTGACCGAACCCGCGTCCGCTGATCTCCACGCTGCCCGTCGACGGCAGCGACAGAGAGTCGGCGTGACTCTCGGCGGGAGGCATCCCGACGAACAGGGCGATCGCGACCGCGACCCCCATGCGGAAGACCCTGACACCTGACATGACTCTCCTTCGACGTCGGAGCAGGCCAGCCCTCCCCCCGTGGTGGCCATTGGATCGGACCCGCTCCACGCCCTACCGACATGTGGGTCAATTGGGACTCAATCGTGACATACGGCACGCATCGAAACGCTTGCACGACCCGGTCGCACGCTCCCCGGAG
This sequence comes from Terrabacter sp. 2YAF2, assembly GCF_052114705.1. Taxonomy (NCBI): domain Bacteria; kingdom Bacillati; phylum Actinomycetota; class Actinomycetes; order Micrococcales; family Intrasporangiaceae; genus Terrabacter; species Terrabacter sp. 2YAF2. The sequence continues at coordinate 70,500 of NZ_JBFRFG010000019.1, read as the reverse complement.
CTCGACGGGATCAGCCCGCGCGCACCATGCCGTCCCACGCCTGCGGTGAGGTCATCGTGGTGGACTCCCGCCGGTAGTCAGCCCGGAGCCGCCGCCAGCGGACCAGCACCCGCGCCGTCTCGGTGCCGATGGCCCACAGCTGGCGACGTGCCAGCCTCCGGTCGCGCACCCGCGCCGGATGGGGTTGACCGGTGGGGCTGACGATCGTCGCCAGGTCCAGCCCTCCGAGCCGGGCCACGTCTGCGTCCCGAAGTGGGACGAGGGTCGTATGCCGCTGGGCCGGCGCCCAGACGAACGCGCGCAGCAGCGCCCCGCCGAGACTGCTCCGCTCGGGAACGCTCGCCGCGACGGGGCCCTCGTCGGGAAGGGCGGGGGTCGGGCGCGACCGATCCGGCTCGCCGGCCGTCGTCCGCAGGAAGCGCTCCTGGCGCTCGCGCACGGCGCCGAGACCGCGGGACTGCTCGGCGACCAGTGCCTCCGGACCCGCGCCGAAGGCCCTCAGCCCCTCGAGTGCGAGGTCCGCGGCGCCGTAGGCCATCGTGACGGTGTGCTCGGCGGCTCGCGCGGCGACGCCGACGACCAGTCGTAGGGGTAGCGCGGGGCCGTGGAGCGCGGCCGTGACCAGCCGGTTGCGGGTGAGGTAGAAGACCTGCCAGTCGACCGCGGTGTCCTTGTCGACCCAGGGGACGTGCCACACGCCGATGCCGGGGAGCGTCCGGGTCCGACGGCCGAGCTTCCGGGCTCGCAGGCCGAGCTCCACGTCGTCCCACTTGATGAAGAAGGGCATGCTCAGACCCGAGTCCCGCAGGAGGTCCGCGGGCACCAGGCACATCCACCAACCGGAGTAGTCGACGACGTGTGAGCGGCGAACCGCGGGGACGCTGGACGCGGGCTGCTCGCCGAGGTCGACCAGGGCCGCCCCGTCCGGAGGGGTGCGCCAGATGAAGGCCCGGGGGTCGATGACCTCGCCGGTCGAGTGCAGCATGGTCGGCGCGCTGGAGTAGAGCATGTGGGCGCCGACGAGCCCGTCGTGTCCTAGTGCCGCCGCGGCCGCGGCGCGCTCGACGACCTCGGGGTCGAGGACGATGTCGTCGTCCAGGAGCAGCACATGGGTGATGGCGCCGGCCGAGCCGTCAGGCCCGGGGGCGAGCAGGTCGGCCATGCCGCGCGAGAACCCTCCCGAGCCGCCGAGGTTCGGTTGGCTGATCAGCGCCAGCCGGTCTCCCAGCCGCCCGGCGACCTCGGCGAAACCGGCCGACTGGCTCACCGGCGTGCTGCCGTGGTCGACGACGACGACACGGTCGAGCACCCCCGGATCGACCCGGGCCAGGGCCGCGAGCACGGCGAGACAGAAGTCCGGACGGTCGAGGGTCGTGATGACCGCGCCGATGCTGACGGCGCGGACCGGCCCCTCGACCTCGTACGTGAGCGCCGAGGCGCACACCCCCGACGGGGCACCTGAGGTGAGCTCGGCCCAGACCCACTCGTCCGGACCGTCAAGGCGCAGGGCCGCCTCGCACGTAAGGCTGGTGCCGGCGACCTGCCACTCGTCGAGCAGGCGCCTCCCTCCCCCGGGCCCGACGCCGAAGAGGCGCAGGCTGCCGTGGCCGGCGAGCTGCGCGCGGAAGCGCCCCTGTCGCCGACCGGTCAGCTCGTGCCAGCCGTGAGCGGGAAACCCGCCCGCATACGTGTCGAGACCGAGCGTCGAGCCCGGTGGCACCGAGAGGACGTCACGACGCCCTGCCGGCAGGTGCGCCCCGCGCACGTACACGGGATCGGCACCAGCCGGGGCGTGCGGGTCCGGCACCAGCCCACGCTGCACGACCGTCCACGTCGCGTCCTCGTCACCGTGCCCACCCCCGGGGACCGCGGTCACGAGGCGCTGCGGGCGGCTTGTAGCATGAGGCGACCGTCCGCGCCCTCAACGAGAGATCTCCTCGCCTTCATGACGAACTGGCACGAGGCCACCCCCGCCATTCTTGTGGCCTTGGGCCTTCTCTTCGCCCCCGGGGGGATCGTCGGGCTCCTCATGGGCCTCAGGCTACCCGTAGCCATCGGCCTGGCCCCGCTCCTGTCGGGTGCTGTGGTCGCCCTGGCCGAGCTGCTCAACGGGTTCGGCGTGGCGGCATACGGGCTGGGTCTGCTGGCGGTCAGCTTCGCGGCCGCGCTGCTCGTCGCGGTGGCCGTGCGCCTCCTCGCCGGCGCCGCACGGCTGCGCCCCGACCTCGGTCTGGCGCTGCTTTGGTGCCTCGGGATCGGCGGCGGCTTCCTCATCGCCGCCTTCGGCTACATCCGCGGCGTCGCGGTCCCCGACGAGTTCCCGCAGGCACCGGACGTCCCCTACCAGGCCAACCACGTGCGCTGGGGCATCGACACCGGCAACGTCAACCCGTTCAGCTTCGCGGAGATCGGCGGCCTCGGTGACCACCTCCGCGGCTTCTACCCCTCCCTGTGGCACGGCTTCACCGTGCCCGTCGCCGAGCTCACCGGCGCGTCCGTGCCGGTGGCCATCAACGCGATGGACGTCGCGATGCTGGCAGCCTTCACGGCCGGCTGCGTGCTCCTCGCGAACCAGCTGATCACCCAGCGCGCCAGCGTCACGCTCTGGAGCGGCGTGCTGTCCGCCTCCTTCGTCGCCTTCCCCACGTTCATGTTCACGTGGAGCGGGGTGCTGCCCAACATCCTCGCCATTGCCCTCTTCCCGGCGCTGCTGGCGCTCGTGCTGGAGTGGCTCGACCAGCGCGCCAGCTCACGTCTCGACGTGCGCAACGGGGGCCACCGCTCCCGCGTCAGCACGAGCGCGTACGCCGAGTCCGGCCCGGAGTCCGACGAGACGACCGCCGGGCTGGCACTGGCCGGACCGGACAGCGCGGGGGTGCCGCTGCTGACGCGCCCGCAGATCTACGTGCTTCTGGTCGTGGCGGTGCCCACGATGATCCTCGCGCACCCCAACACCATCTTCTCGGCGGCGCTCATGCTCGTGATCGCCGCCGCCACGACGGCCATCGACTGGCTGATCCTGCGGGTGTGGCCGCCGCGCGGGGTGCTCGTGCGCACCGTGGCCACCCTAGTCGTCGCGCCGCTGGCCACGGCCCTGGCCTACCACACCAGCGCCGTCCAGCAGATGGTGCAGTTCAACTGGCCTCGCGTCGAGTCGGTGCCCCAGGCAGTGGGCGAGGCGATCACCAACGCCACGTCCACCCCGTGGGTCAACACCGCCTTCGTCCCCGTCACCGTGCTCGTCCTCGGCGGCATCATCGCCGCCATGCGCACGCGCCGGCACTGGCTCGTCACGGCCTATGTCGCGTGGGTCGTCCTCTACGCCTCGACCCAGTCGAGCGACCCGCTCGGCAACGCCCTGAGCGGCCTCTGGTACCACGACCGGCACCGCGTCGCTGCTTTCCTCATCGTCACCGCGGTCATGCTCGCCACCTTGGGCGCCGTGACAGCCTGCGATCGGCTGCTCGTGGCGCTGCGGCCCGCCGTCCGCTTCCTCGCCGACCGAGCGCCGTCGCTCCGCCTCACGCCCCGGATCACGATCACCGCCAGCGCCCTCGCCGTCGTCCTGGGTCTCGGCGCCTTCCTCTGGGCCAGTGGGCTCAGTGACCGCGACTCGCGCATCGAGGTGCTCCAGAGCACGTTCCCGGTGAGCAACGACAACAACAAGAACGCCCTGATCACCCGGCAGGAGCAGGCGTTCTTCTCCACCCTCGGGCGCTACGTCCCTGCCGACCAGCGCATCGTCAACAACGCTTGGGACGGCAGCCCGCTCATCTACGCCCTCAGCGGCGTTCCCGTCGTGACGTACTCGATCGCGTCCTCCCCGAGCGATGCCGCGAAGTACCTCTCGCTGCACGTCGACCGCATCGCCGACGACCCGCAGGCGTGCGCTTCCGCGAGGCAGCTCAACGCGCGCTACGTCATCACGAGCGGGCCGCCTGAGTTCGTCAACGAGCCCGCCGTCAAGTTCTGGGCCGGTGTCACGGCCGTCAAGCCGTCGAGCACCTTCGAGGTGGTGGCACGCAGCGGGCAGTCCACGCTCTACCGCATCCACGCCTGCGGCTGGAGCTGAGCCGGGCGCTTCCAGCTGCCCGAGCGCTGCCGGAGCGCCGGCCGAACGCTGCCCGACTGCGTCGGGCAGCCCTCAGGACTCGGCGGGCTGAAACCGGAGCGGGGTGGACAGCAGGGCGAAGTGCTTGCCGCCCCCCTCGACGAGGAAGTGGTAGGACGCGCACGAGGCGTGCTCCTGCCCCTCGGCATCGAACCACGCGCGGACGACGTACTCGCCGGCCTGGAGAGGCAGGCCGGGCAGGTCGACCGAGGCGCGGGCGGACCCGCCGACGACGGGAACGTCCTGCGAGCCGTCGACGAGGGGCAGCCCCCGGTCGTCGAGGAGCTCGACCCGGAGGTTCACCGTCGCCACGGGTTGGTTCATCTGTGCCTCGACGCGAAGAGTCAGCGGGGTGCCGGAGGCGACGTCGGTCACCTCTCGGTCGGTGTCGTCGCGAAGGTCCATGGCGATGGGCCCGATGACCTCGTGCGACGAGCCGAGCCGGTCCTGCTCGTCCAGGTAGGCGGACACCACCGTGCCCGCGTCGCCGAGCGCCCGTTGCGCGCCCCGGTCCAGCCACAGGGCGGAGTCGCACAGGTCGCGCACCTGCCCCATCGAGTGGGTGACGAGCACGATCGTCGTGCCCTGGGTCTGGAGCTCGCCGAACTTCGCGGCGCACTGGCGCTGGAACTGCTCGTCGCCGACCGCCAGCACCTCGTCGACGAGGAAGAGGTCGGGCTGGATGTGGATCGCCACCGAGAATCCCAGTCGGACGTACATGCCCGACGAGTAGTTCTTCACCGGAGAGTCGATGAACTCCCGGATGCCGGAGAAGTCGACGATGTCGTCGAAACGTGCAGCGGTCTCCTTGCGGGACAGCCCGAGGATCGAGGCGTTGAGGAAGACGTTGTCGCGCCCGGATAGCTCAGGGTGGAAGCCGGAGCCGAGCTCGAGCAGGGAGGCGACGCGTCCGCGCGTCTGGATCGTGCCGGAGTCGGGGACGAGGATGCCGGCGATGCACTTGAGCATCGTCGACTTGCCTGACCCGTTGCCTCCGAGCAGGCCGAAGGTGTGCCCGGCCTCGACCTCGAAGGTCACTCCCTTCAGGGCCTCGTAGACCTCGAAGTTGGACCGGCTCCCGCGCAGGAGGACGCTCTTGAGGGAGGCGTTGCGCTCGTGGTAGAGCCGAAAGCCCTTGTGTACGTCGTGGACGGAGACAGCCGGTTGTCTCATATCTCCTCCGCCAGACGCGGTTCGAAGCGGCGGAACACGGCCCAGCCGATGACGAGCACGGCGACGGAGGCGACCACGAGGTAGCCCACCGAGGCCACACCGGGCCAACGGTGGTAGTAGAGCGCGTCACGCACGATGTTCACCGCAGAGACCATCGGGTTGGCCTTGTAGAGGAGCAACACCCACTCGTTGGTCACGACCTTGGTCAGGTGTTCGTAGGGGTAGATCACCGGCGTCGCGTAGAACCACAGCTGGAAGACGATCACCATCAGGTGCGACGTGTCGCGGAAGTAGACGTTGGCGATCGAGAGGAGCAGACCGATCCCGGTGGTGAACGCGAGGACGGCCAGCAGCGCCAGGAGCGCGAGGGGCAGCCACAGGAAGGGCATGGCGCCTAGGACGACGAGCAGGACCAGCAGGACGGCGAACTCGATGAGCGAGGTGACGCCCTGAGCCGCCGTCGCGGACCCGACGAGGAGCGCCCGCGGGAACGCCGCCTTCTGCACGAGGTTGGCATTGCCCGTCAGCGACAGCATGCTCATGGTCGCGCCGGTCGTGAAGAAGTTCCACGTGATGATCCCGCAGAGCACCCAGACCGGGAACGAGTTGAGACCGTTGACGCCGGTCTCGGGCTCGACCCGGAAGATGAACTTGACGACGATCGTGAAGATGATGACCTGGGCGACCGGGTTGGCCAGCGACCAGAGCCAACCCAGCGCCGTGGTCTTGAACTTGCCCCGCAGCTCCCGCTGGACGAGGTTGGTGAAGAGCTCCCTGGCCGGGACGAGGTCCCGCAGGGTCGTCAGCGGCCGGGACTGCACCGTCACTCGAAGTACCTGCGCCAGGCGTCCGCGGACACCCAGCCCGCGAACCCTGTCTGGTAGGTCTTCTGGAGCTCGTCGACGCGGCGCAGCATCTCGACGTGCAGCTGGGCCACCCGGCGGAGCTGGTGGCGCATCGTCTCGGTGTCACGCACGCGCATCGAGACCCCTGCGCCGTCCGCGGTGGAGACGATGGCGCGGTCCAGCCTGGCGAGCACGGCCCAGTGGGCGACGAGGCCGGAGAGGTCTGCGTCCTGCTTGGTGCGGTTGCGGACCACACCGCGCTTCGCCGTCGCGACGAGGGCGCCGAGGATCTTTCCGGCTCCGTCGACCTTGCCTCGAGGCCTGCGGGTGAACCGGTCGACGTCGACCGGGCTGAGCGTGGAGCTGAAGTCCTCGGGCACGGAGTCGAGCACCCGCGCGTCCGGGAACAGCGAACGGGTCTCACGGATCCGCTGCATCACGGTGGGCAGGTCGTCGGCGATGTACTCAGGGCCGCGGAGCAGGTCGCTCAGCGCGAGCGCGCCCAGCTCGATCGCGGAGTAGTTCATCGTCAGGAGGTTCTTCGTGACGATGCGGAGGTTGTCGCGGATCGTGGAGCGCACCTCGTCCGGCTGTCCGTGCACGATGGCCGTGAGCATCCGGTTGCGGCACTCGAAGTAGGCCGTCCAGTCGGTCTGGACGTCCTTGAGGTAGAACGGCTGGTGCCACACGGCGACGCCCGGGAGGGTGATCGTCGGGTGACCGGCCGCGCGCGCCCGGAGGCCGTACTCGACGTCGTCCCACTTGATGAAGACGGGCATCGCCAGACCGATCTCGGCCATGACCTCACGGGGGATGAGGCACATCCACCAGCCGCCGAAGTCGGCTTCGAAGCGGTTGCTGAGCCCCGGCTCCTTCCACAGCGTGACCTCGCTCAGCTCGATGTCCTGCAGGTCGTCTGCGACGGCCTTGGTGCGGAAGGTCGAGCGGTCGACGAGGTCGCCGGTGTTGTGCAGCTTCGACTGCGCCCAGAGGTCGAGCATGTGCCCGTGGACGAGCACCCGGCCACCGGAGGCGCCGGCGAAGAGGATCGCCCGGTGGAAGCTCTCCGGCTCCGGGCTGATGTCGTCGTCGGTGAGGATGACGTCACCCGCGGACTCGTTCTGCAGCACCTCGAACATGGCCCGGCTGAAGCCGCCGCTGCCGCCGAGGTTTGGCTGACGGACCACGCGAACCCGACCCTCCCAGGCCTTGGACACGTCCTCGAAGTCCGGGTGGTCGGAGACGAGCTGGGTCCCCTGGTCCACGACGACGACCTCGCGGACGTGGCGCACGCTCTCGGGGTCGCTGATCAGCCGCGCCATGGTCGCGACGCAGTCGTCGGTGCGGTTGAAGGTGCAGATGCCGATGGTGGCGCCCCGGACCTCGATCGGCTCGGGCGCGTGCCACGAGGCGCTGACCAGGGTGGTGTCGGTCAGGGCGCGGATGCCGAACCAGTAGGAGCCGCCGTCGGCGAAGCGCTTCTCGATGGGCAGGGTGAGGCGGACCGTCTCCTTGCCACGGACGACGCGTGCGGTGTCGTGGGTCACTCGGCCGGCCCCGCTGGAGCGGTAGACGTCGATGCGGCAGTCGCCCTCCACCGTCACCTCGAGGATGACGTCGGACAGCGAGGTCCAGCGGCGCCAGTAGGCGGCCGGGAAGGCGTTGAAGAAGCTGTCGAACGTGACGACGGTGCCCTTGTCGATGGTCAGCGACCTGCGACCGGTGATCTCGAAACCCTCGACCGACGTCTTGTCCATGCCGGTGCCGGAGCGGGCGTAGACGGGCACGAGGTCGGGTGAGACGTCACTCTCCGGAAGGACCACCCTCGCGAGCAGCGTGTCCGTCGCGGCGTGCTGCCCGTCGTCCGAGTCGGTGTGGGCCATGGTGTCGGTGTCCGTCATTCGTCGACTCCTCCGCTTTCGATGGCTGCACCCGTCGTGAAGTGCTGCTCGAGCTTGTTGTCGACCATGCTCAGGGCGGCCCCGATGGCCATGTGCATGTCGAGGTACTTGTACGTGCCGAGGCGGCCGCCGAAGAGGACGCCCCGCTCACCCTTCGCCCGGTCGCGGTACTTCAGCAGCCCGTCGCGGTCGGCAGGGGTGTTGACGGGGTAGTACGGTTCGTCGTCGCCCTCGGCGAAGCGCGAGAACTCGCGCATGATGACCGTCTTGTCCGTGGGGTACGCCCGCTCCGGGTGGAAGTGCCGGAACTCGTGGATGCGCGTGTACGGCACGTCGGCGTCCGGGTAGTTCATGACCGGGGTGCCCTGGAAGTCACCGACCTGGAGCACCTCCTCCTCGAAGTCGAGGGTGCGCCAGCCGAGGCGGCCCTCGGCGTAGTCGAAGTAACGGTCGACCGGCCCGGTGAAGACCACGGGGACGTTGCCGATGACGTTGTCCTTGTTCAGCGGCTGGCTCGCGTCGAAGAAGTCGGTCTCGAGCTTGACCTCGATCCGGTCGTGGTCGGCCATCCGCTCGAGCCACGCGGTGTAGCCGTCGACCGGCAGACCCTCGTAGGTGTCGTTGAAGTAGCGGTTGTCGTAGGTGTAGCGCACGGGGAGGCGGCTGATGATGTCGGCCGACAGCTTCTCCGGGTCGGTCTGCCACTGCTTGGCGGTGTAGTGGGCGATGAAGGCCTCGTAGAGCGGGCGCCCGATGAGCGAGACGCCCTTCTCGACGAAGTTGTCGGGCACCTTGTCACCGAGCTCGGCGGCCTGCTCGCGGATGAGGGCCCGGGCCTCGTCCGGGGTGTAGGCGGCCCGGAAGAACTGGTTGATCGTGCCGAGGTTGATCGGCATGGGGTACACCTCGCCCTGGTGGGAGGTGTAGACACGGTGCACGTAGCTCGTGAACTTCGTGAACTCGTTGACGTAGTCCCAGACCCGCTGGTTGGAGGTGTGGAAGAGGTGGGCGCCGTAGCGGTGCACCTCGATCCCGGTCTCCGGCTCGTTCTCGCTGTAGGCGTTGCCGCCGATGTGTGAGCGCCGGTCGATGATGACGACTTTGCGTCCGAGGCGCTCTGCACACTGCTGGGCGACCGTGAGGCCGAAAAGTCCGGATCCGACGACGACGAGGTCCGCGTCCACACATGCTCCTTGTGATTGAGGTCCGGGACAGGCTATCCGATCGTTCCGGACCCTCCCGACGCCCGAAGGACCACGCGGAGGCTCCCCTTCGGCGGTTTAGGCTGGGGCCCATGCAACGACCCCGCCCCATCACCATCGCCGGTCAGCAGGTCGGTCCCGGCCAGCGGCCCTTCGTCATCGGGGAGGTCTCCGGCAACCACAACGGCTCCCTCGAGCGCGCTCTCGACCTCATCGACGCGATCGCCGAGTCGGGGGCCCAGGCCGTCAAGTTCCAGACGTACACGGCCGACACCCTGACGATCCGGTCCGACGAGCCGCCCTTCCGGGTCGATGCGGGGCACGGGCTCTGGGGCGGTCGCCAGCTCTACGACCTCTACGAGGAGGCGCACACCCCCTGGGAGTGGCACGAGCCGATGTTCGCCCGGGCCCGCGAGCGGGGCCTCATCCCCTTCTCCAGCCCCTTCGACGTGACGGCCATCGAGCTGCTCGAGTCGCTCGACGCGCCCTGCTACAAGATCGCCTCTGCCGAGCTCGTCGACCTCCCGCTCATCCGCAACGTGGCGGCGACGGGCAAGCCGATGATCATCTCGAGCGGCATGGCCACGCTCGGCGAGATCGACGCGGCGATCACCGCAGCCCGCCAGGGCGGCTGCCAGGAGATCGTGCTGCTCGCGTGCACGGCCGCCTACCCCGCCTCACCAGACGACGCGCGCCTGCTCTCGGTGCCGACGCTCGAGCAGGCCTTCGGCATTCCGATCGGCCTGTCCGACCACACCCCCGGCATCGGGGTCTCGGTGGCGGCCGTCGCCCTCGGTGCGTGCGTCCTCGAGAAGCACGTGACCCTGCGCCGCGCCGACGGCGGGGTCGACTCCGACTTCTCGCTGGAGCCGGAGGAGCTCGCCGCCCTCGTCACGGAGACCGATGCGGCCCAGCGCGCCGTGTCGCCCGCGCGGTTCGGACCCACGGACGCCGAGAAGGCAGTGCTGGCCCTGCGCCGCTCCCTCTACGTCGTCGAGGACGTCGCCGAGGGCGACCCCGTCACGAGCACGAACGTCCGCTCGATCCGCCCGTCGGGCGGGCTCGCGCCGGACATGATGGCGACGGTCTCCGGCCTGAGGTTCGTCCGCGGCGTCCGTCGCGGGACGGCCCTGAGCTGGGACCACCTCAGCGCGCGAGCCTGAGGTAGCGCGCGAAACCCTCCGACGTCGCGGGGGTGTCGGGCAGGTAGCCCGCCCCTGTGAAGAGGCGCCTCGACGAGACGTTGTCGTCGTGGACGACCGCCAGATAAGTAGAGAGGCCGTCGACCTCCGCCCGGTCGGCGGCCTCGAGGAGCCACCGCTCCCCGGCCTGCAGGAGCGGACGGGCGAGGCCGGCGCCCCGGCGGGTGGTGGCGACGGTGATCGAGACCTCCCACTCCCCCGGGGCCTCCCGGTCCCAGCGCACCGTGCCGACCGGGCCGGCGTGGTCGGCGGCGACGAGCAGGCGGCGGTCGTCACGCGCCAGGGTCGCCTCCAGCCACCGCATGTGGTCCGCGCGTGCGATCGCTTCGTTGGTGCGTGAGGCGGCCCGGGTCGTGGGGTCGTTGCGCCACTCGAGGAGCAGGTCGGCGTCGTCGACCGTCGCCGGCCGCACCGACATGCCGGAGGCATCCCGGGGGGCCGTATGCCGTGGGGTCCCTCCTTGCGCTGCCGGCCGCGCCCCGGTCACGAGGGCCTCCCACGCCGACACGATGCGCCATGCACCGAGACCGTCGACGACCCGGTCGGCCGTCTCGGCGAGCTCCGCCCGCGCCGCCGGGTCCCCGAGGAGGTCGGCGAGGGTCGTCGTCGTCTCCTCCGCGGACAGGTCGGCCGGCGTGCCGAGGCCGGCGGCCATCCCCCGCCTGATCACCTCGTCGTAGCCGGTCTGCTGGTTGTCGACCACGCAGACGAGCGCCATGGGCGTGCGCAGCGCGCACAGCTCCCACACCGTCGTGCCCGCCGCGCTCACGACGAGGTCGGCCACGGCGAGACGGGAGGCGAGGTCGGGTGTCGGGTCGATGACCGTCACGGTGGCGCCGGGCCGCTCCGTCATCGCGGTGAGCCGGTCGCGCGTCTCCGGGCTCGCCACGACGAGCACGTCGACCGCGACGCCGGCACGCGTCGCGGCCGCCTGCACCGCGGCGACGGCGTCAGGGGCGCACCGGGCCGGGTCGGCGCCGCCCATGACGACGACCACGTCCAGGCGATCGCCCGTCGAGCGGTCCGGGTGTCTCCCGCTCAGGCGGCGGATCGCGGGACGCAGCGGCACCCACCGCCCGCCCCGCACCGACCAGGCTGCGTCCTCCGGAGCCGGGGTGGCCTCGGCGCCGAGGGTGGGGTCGATGGCGAGGTCCGCGGATCGCCGGCCGTCGTGACCGTCGTGCATGACGCTGAGGACGGGACCGGTTCCGAGGCTTTCGCGGACGGCGCTCGACACGGTGTAGCTGTCGACGTGGACGACGTCGTGCGTGTCCCACACGGCCCGGTCCGGCAGGTCGCCCGAGTCGCCCAGCCGCCCGGCGACCGGGTGGACGAACAGGCCGGAGCCGGCCACGGCACGGGTGAGCAGGTCACCCTCGACGATGCCGGCAAGCGACACCTCGTGGCCGCGCGACGTGGCCTCCTCGGCCAGGGCGAGGCTGCGCATCACGTGCCCTACGCCGACGCCGGGGCCCCCGTCGCAGCGGAGCAGCACCCGCATCAGCCGGCCTCGAGCGGCTTCTGCACGACCTCGGCGTTGAGCTGCGCGATGTGGGGATGGGCGCGCATGACGCGGAGGATCTCGGTGCGGTGGGCGATGCCGTCCCCGCGCACCGCCACGAGGGCCCGTAGCGCCTCGAGGTCCTCGGGCGTGTCGAGCGTGATGCGCAGCTCCGCCGCCGACGGGGCGAAGACGAGGCCGACGACGTCGAAGGCCTCGGGGTCGGTGTAGATCGCCGAGGTGACGTGGGTGCGGTGGTGGGCGGTGGCGACGGCGTCGGCCCGGTGCAGCGCGTCCGTCGTCGCGAGCTCGACGTCCATGCCGTGCGGGAGGGTCCGCACGAGAACCGACGACACGTAGTCGAGGTGCGGGGCGCCGAGCCACGTCGACACGACGAGGTCGATCACCTCGGGGTCGAGCATGGGGCAGTCGGACGTCAGCCGCACGACCGCGTCGCAGGGGTGCTCCTCGGCGGCGAGCAGGTAGCGCGACAGGACGTCGTCCTCGCTGCCACGGACCACGAGCGCACCGGCTGCCTCGGCGGCCCGGGCGACGGCGTCATCGACCGTCTCGACCGTCGTGGCGACGACGACGGTGTCCACCAGACGCGCCGCGCGTGCCGCACGGATCACCCACTCCAGCACGGTCAGGGAGCCCAGCGGCTCGAGCACCTTGCCGGGCAGCCGGGTCGACCCGGCCCGGGCCTGGATGACGGCAATGACGCGCATGGTCCTCCTCGACGGCGTTTCAGCGGTGCGATTGTCCCGCCCCGCAGACGGTAGCCTGACTGCTGGCGCGCGCATCAGTGCGCCTTTCGTCCGTGCTGCCCAAGGAGGCCACATGTCGCTGCTCACCGGTTCGTCAATCCTCGTGACCGGGGGGACCGGTTCGTTCGGCAAGGCCTTCATCACCGAGCTTCTGGCCAACCACGACCCGAAGCGCGTCGTGATCTTCAGCCGCGACGAGCTCAAGCAGTACGAAGCCCGGCAGATGTTCGACAACGACCCGCGGCTGCGCTGGTTCATCGGCGACATCCGCGACGAGCACCGCCTGCGTCGGGCCATGCACGGCGTCGACTACGTCGTGCACGCTGCCGCGCTCAAGCAGGTCGACACCGCGGAGTACAACCCGTGGGAGTTCGTCAAGACCAACGTCGTGGGCTCGCAGAACGTCATCGAGGCGTGCATCGACACGGGCGTCAAGAAGGTCGTGGCCCTCTCGACCGACAAGGCCTCCTCCCCGATCAACCTCTACGGGGCCACCAAGCTCACGGCCGACAAGCTCTTCATCACGGGCAACCACTACGCGGCCGCCTACCCCACGCGCTTCTGCGTCGTGCGCTACGGCAACGTCATGGGCAGCCGCGGGTCGGTCATCCCGTTCTTCCGCCGTCTTGCCGAGGCCGGCGAGTCCCTGCCCATCACCGACCTCCGGATGACGCGCTTCTTCATCACGCTCCCCCAGGCCGTCAAGTTCGTCACCGACTCCTTCGAGATGATGCAGGGCGGCGAGCTGTACGTGCCCCGCATCCCGTCGATGAAGATCACCGACCTGGCGCAGGCGGTCGCCCCCGGCGCTGCGATGCACGAGATCGGCCTGCGCCCCGGCGAGAAGCTGCACGAGGAGATGATCTCGGCCGAGGAGGGCCGCCGTGCGCTGCGCATCGGTGACCGCTTCGTGCTCCAGCCCGACATCGCCTCCTGGGGCTACACCGCGCCCGCCGACGGCACCCCGGTGCCCGCCGGCTTCCACTACACGTCCGACACCAACGACCAGTGGTTCAGCGGTGAGGAGATGGTGAGCATCCTCGAGACGGAGGTCTGAGGTGCTCCCGTACGGCCGACAGTCCATCACCGAGGCCGACGTCGCTGCGGTGACGGAGGTGCTCCGCGGCGACTGGCTGACCACGGGTCCGTCGGTCGAGCGCTTCGAGACCGACATCGCGGCGGTCGCGGGCCTGTCGGGTCGCGCCGTCTCGGTGACCTCCGGGACCGCGGCCCTGCACGTCGCGTATGCCGCTGCGGGCGTCGGTCCTGGCGACGAGGTGGTCACGACGCCCCTGACCTTCCTCGCGACCGCGACCTGCGCCTCGGTGCTCGGTGCGAAGGTCCGCTTCGCCGACGTCTCGGCGGACACCGGCAACCTCGACCCCGAGGCCGCGGCCGCGGCGGTCACCGAGCGCACCAAGGTCGTCACCGGTGTCGACTACGCCGGTCACCCGATCGACGCCGCCGGCCTCACCCGCGCCGCCCACGATGTGGGCGCCATCGTGCTCGAGGACGCCGCCCACTCCGTCGGCGGCTCCCTCGACGGCACCCCGGTGGGCTCGCTCGCCGACGTCACGACGTTCTCCTTCTTCCCGACGAAGAACCTGACGACGGCCGAAGGCGGCGCCGTCGTCAGCCGCGACCCGGCACTGCTCGAGCGCGCCCGCACGTTCAAGGGCATCGGGATGGTGCGCGAGCAGGAGCGCCTGCGGCACCCCGACGAGGGCGCCTGGTGGTACGAGATGCCCGAGCTCGGGCTGAACTACCGCCTTCCCGACGTGCTCGCTGCCCTCGGTTCGAGCCAGCTGACGAGGCTCGGCGAGTTCGTGGCCCGCCGCCAGGAGATCACCGACCGCTACAACGCGGCCTTCGAGGGCATCGACGTGCTCCGGCGTCCGGCGCACCGCAGCGGTGCGGTCCCGGCCTGGCACCTCTACCCCCTGCGCATCCTCGACGGTCGCCGGCGTGAGCTCTTCGACCACCTGCGCGGCCACGGGATCGGGGTGCAGGTCAACTACATCCCGGTCTACTGGCAGCCCTACTTCGAGGACCTGGGCTACCAGCGCGGCATGTGCCCCGTCGCCGAGGAGTACTACTCCCAGGAGATCTCGCTCCCCCTCTTCCCGGACCTCACCGACAGCGACGTCGACCGCGTCAGCGACCTCGTCCGTGGATTCGTCGGCGCCTGACGTGGACGAACCGGTCGACCGGCACAGCGAGGAGCCACACGACGGGTCGCAGGCAGGCGAGCACGGCAGGCAGGCCAGCCGGGCCGTGCTCGGTCGCGGGTCGCTCTACACGCTCGGCACTGCGGCGCCCATCCTCGCGCAGGCGGCCGTCACGCCGGTCGTGACCCGGCTGCTCGGCCGCGACGCCTACGGTCTCGTCGCGCAGGGCGTCGTCGTCATCCAGGTGACCATGATGCTCGCGAGCCTGGGCCTGCCGTCCGTCATCACGCGGCAGGCGCTCATGACGACGAACGGGATGGCGCGGGCCCGCTCGATCCTGCTGCGGGGCTCCCTGACGACCCTCGGGTTCGCGGCCGTGGCGGTGGCCGTGACCGGAGTCGTCCTCGGTGGCGCCGCCCCCGTCACGCGGCAGACCATGCTGCTGGCCGTCGCCTCCGGCGCGTGCTTCGTGGTCGTCGAGAACGCCCAGGCTCTGATGCGCTCGCTCGACCGTCCCCTCGCCTTCATCTCGATCTCCTCGGTGGCGACCCTGGGAGGACCCCTGGCCGGCCTCGCCGCCATCCTGCTCCTCGGCCGTTCCGCCCAGAACTACCTGCTCGGCCTCCTCGTCGGCTATGCGCTCGCGGCGCTCACGGGCGCCGTGCTCTCACTGGGGGTCCGGCTCTCCCACAAGCGCGAGCACACCCCGGGCGACATGCGCGAGGCCTACCGCTTGGGGCTTCCGATGCTGCCCCACATGGTCGCGCTCTACCTCGCGAGCATGGCCCTCGTCTTCGTCGCCGGCGCCCTCTACGGCCGAGCGGACAGCGGACGTCTGCAGCTCGCCCTGCTCATCGGGACGGCGCCGAACGTCATCACCTCCTCCCTCAACAACTCGTGGGCTCCGGTCGTCTTCGCCGCTCCGCCCGAGCGCCGGGCCGCCGTGCTCGAGCGCACGGCGACCGACGTCGCCACCGTGGCCGCGCTCGTCGCGGGTGGCGTGGCACTGCTCAGCCCGTGGCTCCTCCGGCTGACCGCGGACGCCCGCTTCGCCCCCGACCTGCTCGTCCCCGCCGTCTGCCTCGCGTGCATCGGCGCCATGGTCTCGGTCGCCTATCTCGCCAACGTCCACCTGGTCTTCGCCCAGGGTCGGCCCGCCGGCCTGTCCCTCGTCACCCCGCTGTGCCTCGCGCTCGGGGTGGCGACGGCGTGGGCCCTGGGCCACCTCGATGTCGTCTGGGTCGCCATCGGCTTCCCGGTGACGTATGCCGCCCTCGCCGTGGGAGCGGCCGGGCTCCGTCGCAGGGTCGGTGGCCCCGCGTGGAGGGAGCGCCGTCTGGCGCGGCCCTTCCTCATCGGGTCGCTCTTCATCGTCTGCGGCTTCCTGCTCCCGGTGACCGGCCCCTGGTCGGCGAGCCGTTGGCTGGTGGCCGCCGTGGCCGGCGTCCTCGTCCTGCAGCACGGACGCCAGGTCCTGCGTCCTGCCACCCCCGCCGTCTGACCCGCACCTGACCCGCCGCGACCGACATACCGGACACGCGGGGGGCCGCTCCGACCGGCACGGTCGAGGTGGTGTGATGATGTCCCGCATGAGCGACTCCACACAGCCCCGGACGGTCACCCAGCAAGAGGTCTTCTGGACCGGCGACTTCGGCAAGCAGTACATCGAACGCAACCGGGACGAGCGTCTGGTCGAGAACAACAAGGCGCTCTTCGCGAAGGTGGTCGCCGCCAGCGGAGGCACCATCGGGTCGGCCATCGAGTTCGGTGCCAACATCGGCAACAACCTCAAGGCCCTGCGCGACCTGCTCCCCGATGCCGAGCTGGCCGCCATCGAGATCAACCCGGAGGCGGCTGCCCACCTCTCCGCGTGGGGCGGCGCCGAGGTGACGGTCGCCTCGATCCTCGACCACGACCCGGTCGAGGGCAGCCACGACCTCGCTTTCACCAAGGGTGTGCTCATCCACCTCGACCCCGAGTCGCTGCCGTCGGTCTACGACAAGCTGGTGAAGGCATCGCGCCGCTGGGTCATGGTGTGCGAGTACTACAACCCCACTCCGGTGGAGATCACCTACCGCGGACAGAGCGGGGTCCTCTTCAAGCGCGACTTCGCCGGGGAGATCCTCGACCGGCACCCCGAGCTGCGGCTCGTCGACTACGGGTTCACCTACCACCGTGACCCGGAGCACCCGCTCGACGACTCGACGTGGTTCCTCCTCGAGAAGACGAGCTGACCGGGCCCGCCCGGTCGCGGGTCAGGACGGCCGGCACCAGTCGAGGGACGCCCGCGGGTCGACGAGTCGCGGCAGGCGACGCGGCAGGTGGGACAGGGGATGCCTGAGGAAGTCCACGGGCCGGGGGCCTCCCTGCACGGTCGTCGCCGCGACGGCCGTGCCCGACGCCTCGCGGTCACGCAGCCCCACCACGGTCAGGGCCTTGGCGACCGGGCCCCCCATCCAGTAGCTGCCGAAGGCTCGACCCGACAGCGGACGCGACCAGCCGAGCACCCGCGCCAGCTCGGCGGGACTGAGCAGGTGGGAGGCGCCGAGCTCGGCGTCGGCCAGGGGCTTGGTCGCCGCCAGCGGGGCGTCCTCGGCGTGCAGCTCCGGCCAGAGGCGGGTCAGATGGTCGAGCGCGTCGCGGCTCTCCCCCTCGATGAGCGGCGCCGGCCCGAAGACCGTGGCGCTCACCCCGGCGGCCGCGGCATACCAGACGATCGTCGACAGGCGGTTGCTCACGACGCGCGGCGAGGCCAGCACCCCACGGGCCAGGCGGGGCAGGAAGAGCGGGTCGAACCGGTCGCCGGCGCTCACGACCTCGTGTCCGCCACGCCGCCACGCCTGCACCGTCCCCGCCTGCTTGAGGTCCTCCGAGTGCAGGCACACCGTGGAGGGACCGAGCAGCTCGCGGTAGAAGCGCGATAGGCCCTCGGGGTCGCTGTCGGTCGCACGCACGTGGGTGCGGTGGAGCGGGACGACCAGCGGGCGGCCGTCGCCGGGGACCTGCTCGAGCTGCTGCTGGTCCGCGAGCAGGCGCAGCAGGTAGAGGAACGGCGCACCCACCGGCGTCGTCACGCGATCCTCGTCGTCGGGCGACCACGCGCGGGAGGTGTGGGTCCACACGAGGAGGCGGCGCTGGTCCGCCCCCCGGCCGACCTCCGGGAAGTCCCCGAAGTTGACCGCCAGGGGGGAGCTGGCGACCCAGCCGTGCTGCAGCAGCCCGTCGATGTGCCGGGCCCGGTGCTGACCGGCATACCTGGCCAGCGCAGCGGAGTGTCCGTAGAAGTGGTTCTGGATGTCCATCGTGCTCCTAGCGGGGTCCGGCTGACGACAGCAACGCAGCATAGTCATCGGCCACGGTCTCCCAGTCCCAGCGCAGGACCTCCGCGCGGGTGGGATGACAGGGGGCCCGACCAGAGGCAGCGACCGCCGCCTCGGCCAGGCGCACCAGGTCCCCGCGGGGCACGACGTGGACATCGCCCACTCCCGAGGTCTCGAGCTCCCGGGCCACTCCCACGTCATAGGAGACGACGGCGGCTCCCGACAGGAGCGCCTCGAGCTGGGTGAGCTGGAAGCCTTCGGCGGCGACCGACGGGTTGACGTAGACCGCGCCGCGGAGCGCCGCCCGGATCCCGTCGGGCTCGAGCCGCCCGTGCCACTGCACGTCGAGGCCCCACGCCCGCGCCGTGTCCTGCGCCCTGGCCAGGTCCGGGCCGTCGCCGACGACGTGGACCGGCCGCGACACCCCGGTGCGCTCCCCCACGGTCCGGGCCACCGAGAGGAAGTCCTCCCACCCCTTCTCGGCGACGACGCGCCCCACGAAGACGAGCGGCCTCGCGTCGCCGCCCCCGGCGTCCGCCGGCTCCACCCCGCCGAGCCAGCGGTCGACGTCGATCCCGTTGGGGATCATGACCGCGTCGACGCCGGCGAGCTGCCGCACGAAACCGACGACCTCCGCGGAGACACCCACGACGCGGTCGGCGTGACGCAGCACCCACCCGCCCATGGTCGCGTCGACGCCCCGGCTCCCGGCCTCGACCAGCGCCGAGCCGGTGACGACCGAGCCGGCCCCGTGCTCGGTGTGCACGACCGGCACACCCAGCCGGTGCCCGAGCCGCAGCCCCAGGGCACTCATCGGGAAGAAACGCGTGTGCGTCGCCACCACCGACACGGGTCCCGCCGGCAACCCGCCCCGCCGCACCCGCCCCACGAACGCCGCCCACTCGCGCGGACCCGGCAGGCCGATGACGTCCTTGAGGTCGACGCGACGACGCAGCGGCACCACCGACACGCCGTCGACGGCATACGGCTCCGTGCGCTCGCCTAGGTACACGACCGTCGTGGCGACGCCCCGCTCGACCAGCCGCGGCAACAGCTCCGCCAGGTGCGCCTGCACCCCTCCGTGCGTCTCTGCGAAGTTCGTCGTCACGACGAGGAGGTGCTGCGGAGCTGACATGGGAGGACCCTATCCGCGCGCCGGCTCCGCCCGTCGGCGCCGGGGTGGGAGGGGACGCGCCCGCGACGGCGAACGCGATGCCCGCACTCCTCGCCTATTGTGGTGTCCCGATGAACGAGGACACGTGGCTGGTCGTACCGCTCTACAACGAGGCAGCGGTGATCGGGGAGGTCGTGCGGAGGACGCGCGAGACCTTCCCGAAGATCGTGTGCGTCGACGACGGTTCCAGCGACGACTCGGCGCGTGAGGCGGAGGCAGCAGGGGCCGCGGTCGTCCGCCACCCCGTCAACCTCGGCCAGGGCGCGGCGCTGCAGACCGGCTTCACCTACTGCCTCGGCGACCCCGAGATGCGCTACGTCGTCACCTTCGACGCGGACGGTCAGCACCAGGTCACGGACGTGCTCGTCATGCTCGAACGCATCCGCCGTGGTGACGTCAGGGTCGTCTTCGGCTCGCGCTTCCTCGACGACCGCACCAGCGCCACGGCCCTGAAGAAGCTCGTGCTGCGGATGGCCGTCGGCTACACCAACCTGACGACGCACACGAAGCTCACCGACGCTCACAACGGGCTCCGTGTCCTCGAGCGGTCCGTCGTCGAGCGGCTCGACATCACCCAGAACCGGATGGCGCACGCCTCCGAGATCGTGGCCCAGATCGGCCGGATGCAGTTCGACGGCCGGCAGGTCGCCTACACCGAGGAGCCGGTTCACATCCTCTACACCGACTACTCCATGTCCAAGGGTCAGTCCCTCTGGAACTCGGTCAACATCCTCGCGGAGCTGATCTGGCGATGAAGCAGCTCGCGGTCCAGGTCCTCCTCATCGTCGGCACCCTCGCGGTCTCGTGGCGGCTCCTGCTCGGCTACG
Source organism: Terrabacter sp. 2YAF2 (assembly GCF_052114705.1). Taxonomy (NCBI): domain Bacteria; kingdom Bacillati; phylum Actinomycetota; class Actinomycetes; order Micrococcales; family Intrasporangiaceae; genus Terrabacter; species Terrabacter sp. 2YAF2. The sequence goes on along the minus strand of NZ_JBFRFG010000019.1, from coordinate 50,309 downwards.
GGCAACGCGCGCAGGCGCTGCGCCGGCTCGGGCTGCTCCTCTTCGCCGCCTTCGCCGTGTGGTCGATCCTCGACCCCGGCGTGTGGACCCGCCTGGCCTCGATGGTCGGGATCGGCCGTGGCGCCGACCTCATCCTCTACGGCCTCGTCGTCGCCTTCTTCAGCTTCGTCGTCACCACGTTCAAGCGGTTCCGCGAGATGGAGATCCGCTACACGCGGCTCGCCCGGCGGATCGCCATCGACGAGGCCGCGCCCCCGACGAGACGTCCGGCCGTGACGGCTGCCGCCACCCCAGCGGCCACCCCAGCGGCCACCCCAGCGCCCGCCCCCGCGACCTCCACCGCGGCCACCCCCTCGAGCGACGACGGCAACACCCCCGGCAACGCGCCGGCACCCGAGAGCGGAGCGCCCCATGACGCCGCCTGAGTCCCGCACCGGCGACGACGACGCGTACGTCGTCGACACCCGGCGCCAACCGTCCGGCCGCGGCCGCAGCTCCTCCGCCACGGCGACGAGCCACGACGACGCCTACGTCGTCGACACGCGGAACCGTCCGGCGGGCTCTCGCGGCGACGGCTCCGGTGCGGGACCGACCGACCCGGCGCGACGACCCCGCCGTCGCAAGGGCCGCCTCATCGCCCTGCTCATCGGCGTGCTCGTCCTCGCGTGGCTCGCCTTCATGGTGTGGGTGCCCTACAACGCGTGGACCAACATCACCCGGGTCGACTCAGCACCGAGCGGGGACCGTCCGACCGACGGCAAGGGCACGAACTTCCTGCTCATCGGGTCGGACTCGCGGCAGGGCCTCACCGAGGAGCAGAAGAAGCTCTACGGCGCGACGAACGCCGAGGGCGCCCGCACCGACTCGATCATCCTCGTGCACGTCTCGGACAGCGGGAACAAGCCGCTCATCATCTCGCTGCCGCGTGACTCCTACGTGCCCATCCCGGGCTACAAGAAGAACAAGATCAACGCCGCCTACACCTTCGGTGGCCCCAAGCTGCTCGTGGCGACGGTCGAGAACGCGACCGGCCTGCCCATCAAGGGCTACCTCGAGATCGGCTTCGGCGGGTTCGCCTCCGTGGTGGACTCCCTCGGCGGTGTCGACATCTGCGTGCCCTTCAACATGAAGGACCCCGAGGCCGGCATCGACCTCAAGAAGGGCTGCCAGACCCTGAACGGCCCCAACGCCCTCGGCTTCGTCCGCACCCGCCACACCGACCCGCGCGGGGACCTCGGGCGCGCCGACCGGCAGCGCCAGTTCCTCTCGGCGGTCATGAAGAAGGCCATGTCGCCCAGCACCGTCCTCGTGCCGTGGAAGTACCGCTCCTTCGCCGACTCGATGAGCCACGGGCTCACCCTCGGCCAGGACACGACGATGGGTGAGGCCATCGCGATCTTCCAGGCCATGCGGTCGGTCTCCAACGGCGACGGGCTCTCGGCCACGGTCCCGATCTCCGACCCGAACTACACGACGTATGCCGGCTCGTCGGTCAAGTGGGACTCGGCCAAGGCGACCGAGCTGTTCCGCATGATCAAGGACGACGAGTCGCTCACGGCGGTCCCCAAGGGCGCCGGGAACTGATGACGGCCGAGCATCCCGGAGACGACCTCGCCGCCCGGGCCGCCTCGACGGTGGCCGTCGTCGTGACCTGCGACCGGGTCGAGCTGCTCGAGCGCTCGCTCGCCGCCCTCGCGGGCCAGCAGCCGCCGCCCGGGCACGTCGTCGTCGTCGACAACGGCGCCGACGACCGGGTGCGCGCCCTCGTCGAGGCGCTTCCCGTGCCTGCCACGTGGCTGCCCTCGCGACGCAACCTCGGGGGCGCCGGCGGCTTCGCGTACGGGATGCTGCACGCGCTCGCCCTGGGGGCCGACTACGTCTGGCTCGCCGACGACGACGGCCGCCCGGGATCCGACTCGACCCTCGCCACCCTGCTCGAGCACGTCGGCGACGGGCGCCTGGCGATGGCCTCCCCCGCCGTCGTCAACGACGACGACCCGCAGCGACTCGCCTTCCCGACGCGTCGCGCGCTCAAGCCGGTCACCACCGTCGGCGGCCTCGCCGCCGAGGGCCACGACGGCGTCCTCGAGGGCTTTGCGGCGCTCTTCAACGGGGCGCTCTTCACCGCCGAGTGCATCGAGGCGGTCGGTGTGCCCGACCTGCGGCTGTTCCTGCGCGGCGACGAGATCGAGATGATCCGCCGGCTCCAGCGCTCCGGCCAGCGGTACGGCACCGTGACCGCCGCGACCTACATCCACCCCAGCGGCGCAGCGGAGTTCCACGGCCCGCTCAGTGTCGTGCTGCCGCCCGACGGGGCGAAGCGCTTCTACACCTTCCGCAACCGCGGCTACCTGACCAACCAGCCGGGCAAGCGCCTCAAGCGCCCGCTGGAGTATGCCGTGTACTCGGCCTTCCTGCTCGGCGTCCGGCGGTCGCCCGAGGAGTGGCGTGAGTGGCGCGACCTCATGCGCGACGGGCGCCACGAACGGTTCGAGCGGTTCGAGCGCTACGACGCCCGGTCGGAGTGACCGCCGCGGCGTGACGCGAGGCGCTGGCGCACCAGCACCGCGCCCAGCTGCACCGGCTCGACGAAGACGCGCCGGGCGTTGCGGCTCGGGTTCGCCGCGAGCCGGTAGAGCCATTCCAGACCGGCACGCCCCACCCAGCGCGGGGTGTGCACCTGCTCGCCGGACACGTAGTCGATGCAGCCGCCGACGTTGGCGATGACGCCGTGGGTCATCTGGCCCTGGTGCTCCTCGATCCACCGCTCCTGGGCCCCCATGCCCATGCCGACGAGCACGAGGTCGGCCTGGGGCAGCGCCCGCTCGATCGTCGTGGCCGGGCCGGCATCCTGCTGTGCCCGGTCGTAGCCGTCGAAGGCGATCCACCGCACGGCGGGCGCCCGCTCGGCCACGACCGACGCGGCGCGGGCGCTCGACTCCGGCGAGGCGCCCACGGCGAGCACCGTGAGGCTCGGGTTGCGCTCGAGGATCCGGAAGAGCCAGTCGCTGCTGCCCACCCGGTAGGAGGCGTCGAGCGTGGGGTCGGCCGTGCGCAGCGCACGCCAGACCGGCCAGCCGTCGGCCAGCACGACGTCGGCGCCGTCGGTGTAACGACGGAACGCCGGGTCGGTGAGGTAGAGGTGCACACCGTGGAGGTTGAGGTTGCCGAGGCGTACGGCCGGGACCGGACCGGACAGGACCAGGTCGACGACCGCCTGCTCCGACATCGGCGTCGCCGTGGTGCACAGGTAGGGCACCTCGACCCGGGGCGGGATGCCGAGCGAAGCGCGCGCGGCATCATCGGGACCGGACGACACCGCGTCAGCCCTTGAGCAGCTGGCGGGCCATGACGATGCGCTGGACCTGGTTGGTGCCCTCGTAGATCTGGGTGATCTTCGCGTCGCGCATCATCCGCTCGAGCGGGAAGTCCGTCGTGTAGCCGGCTCCCCCGAGCAGCTGGACGGCATCCGTCGTGATCTTCATCGCCACGTCCGAGGCGTAGCACTTGGCGGCCGCCCCGAAGAAGGTGAGGTCCTTGTCGCCGCGCTCGGACTTCGCGGCCGCGACGTAGACCATCTGGCGCGCGGCCTCGAGCTCCATCGCCATATCGGCGAGCATGAACTGGATGCCCTGGAAGTCGGCGATGCGCTTGCCGAACTGCTTGCGCTCCCTGACGTAGGCGACGGCCTGGTCGAGCGCGCCCTGCGCGATCCCGACGGCCTGGGCGCCGATGGTGACCCGCGTGTGGTCGAGCGTGCGCAGTGCGATCTTCAGCCCGTCACCCACCTGCCCGACGACACGGTCCCCCGGGATGCGCACGTTGTCGAAGTGCAGCTCGCGTGTCGGGCTGCCCTTGATGCCGAGCTTGCGTTCCTTCTCACCGAAGGTGAAGCCCTCGTCGGACTTCTCCAGGACGAAGGCCGTGACGTTGCCGCCGCGGGGGCCGTCGGGGTCGGTCACCGCGAGGACGGTGTAGTACTCGGACACACCGGCGTTGGTGATCCACGACTTGTGGCCGTTGACGACCCAGCCGTCGCCGTCCTGACGCGCCCGGCACCTCATCGCCGCGGTGTCGGAGCCCGCCTCGCGCTCGGACAGGCCGTAGGAGAACGTCGTGCGGCCCTGGGCGAGCGGCGGGAGGTAGCGGCACTTGACGTCGTCGCTGGCGGCGAGGATGAGCGGGAGCGAGCCGAGCTTGTTGACGGCCGGGATGAGCGAGGCGGACGCGTCGACCCGGGCCACCTCCTCGATGACGATGCACGTCGCGAGGGCGTCGGCACCGACGCCGTCGTACTCCTCGGGCACGTGGGGTGCGAAGAAGTCGGAGGCGACGAGCGCGTCGTGCGCCTCCTGCGGGTAGCGCGCCTCCGCGTCGACGGCGGCGGCATACGGGGCGATCTTGTCCTCGGCGACCGCGCGGACGGCCTCCCTCAGGGCCTCGTGGTCCTCGCTCGTCCGGAACAGGTCGAAGTCGGCATTCGTGCTCACGCAGGGATCCTACTCGTGGGTTCGATTAGTAGGACGTCCTCGTGATCGACGCCACGGCCACCGGGTGCCGGACGTGGCGCGCGTCCACGATGAGGACGGCGACTCCTCTCGGTGGCGGACGCATACGTAGACTCCCAGCAGGTCATGAGTGTCAGCGACAAGCCCCGGCTCGCTGGCCGGCAACCCTCCAACCGCGGTGGGGTGCCCCGGGTGAGGACCTGGCCACGGACACTCGTCCGCGGCAAGCGCGGAGAGCCTCTCTCCCGCACCGATCCGTCGGTGCGCCGGGCACACAACGGTTGTCGTGGACCGGCCAGCGACATGGCACGAGGAGAACGACCGATGAGCGAGACCCCCAGCTGGTCCTTCGAGACCAAGCAGATCCATGCCGGACAGACCCCCGACACGGCCACCGGAGCGCGCGCCGTGCCGATCTACCAGACCACGAGCTACGTGTTCAACGACACCGACCACGCAGCAAACCTGTTCGGGCTCAAGGAGTTCGGCAACATCTACACGCGCATCATGAACCCCACCGCCGACGTGGTCGAGCAGCGCGTCGCCGCTCTCGAGGGTGGTGTGGGCGCCCTGCTCGTGGCCTCGGGGCAGTCGGCGACCACGCTCGCCCTGCTCAACATCGCCGAGGCCGGCGACCACATCGTGGCCTCCCCCAGCCTCTACGGCGGCACCGCGAACCTGCTGCAGTTCACCTTCCCCCGGCTCGGCGTCGAGGTGACCTTCGTCGAGGACCCCACCTCGCTCGACTCCTGGCGGGCAGCCGTGCGGCCCAACACCAAGGTCTTCTTCGGGGAGACCATCGCCAACCCGAAGGCAGAGGTCCTCGACATCGAGGGCGTCGCCGCCCTCGCGCACGAGCACGGCGTGCCGCTCGTCGTCGACAACACCATCGCCACGCCCTACGTCATCCGCCCGTTCGAGTGGGGCGCCGACGTCGTCGTGCACTCGGCCACGAAGTACCTCGGCGGCCACGGCACGTCCATCGCCGGCCTCATCGTCGACGCCGGCAGCTTCGACTTCGCCGCCGACCCCGAGAAGTTCCCCGCCTACAACACCCCGGACGAGAGCTACCACGGTCTCGTCTACGCCCGCGACCTCGGCGTCGGCAGCCCGCTCGGGGCCAACCTCGCCTACATCCTCAAGGCGCGGGTGCAGCTGCTCCGGGACCTCGGCCCGGCGGCGGCCCCCTTCAACGCCTTCCTCATCACCCAGGGGCTCGAGACCCTCTCGCTGCGCATCGACCGGCACCTCGAGAACGCGGCGAAGGTCGCGGCCCACCTGCAGGGCCACGACCAGGTCGAGCGGGTGGTCTGGGCGTCCCTGCCCGAGAGCCCGTCGTACGCGCTGGCGCAGAAGTACGCGCCGCGTGGCGCTGGCGCGGTGCTCTCCTTCGAGATCGAGGGCGGCCTCGAGGCGGGCAAGAAGTTCGTCGAGGCGCTGACGCTGCACAGCCACGTCGCCAACATCGGTGACGTGCGCTCGCTCGTCATCCACCCCGCCTCGACGACGCACTCGCAAGGTGGTGACGACGCCCGCCTGGCCGCCGGGGTCACGCCCGGGCTGGTGCGCCTGTCGGTCGGGCTGGAGCACATCGACGACATCGTCGCCGACCTCGAGCAGGGCTTCGCCGCCGCGAAGGCCTGACCGCCCGAAACCGGGGTGAAGCGGGTCGGCAGGGCTGGCACGATGGCGGCCATGCCGATCCGCTACCCCGCCCCGCTCCGTCCCGGTGACCGGATTGGCGTGACCTCGCCGAGCTCCGGTGTCTCCGACGAGCTCTGGGGCCGGTTCACGTATGCCGTCGAGTGCCTCCGCGACCGCGGCTTCGACGTGGTGGTTGGCGAGCTCAACCACGCCCCCTCGCACGTCAGCGGTCCCCGCGAGGCCCGCGCGGCGGAGCTCATGGCGATGCTGCTCGACCCGACGATCCGGGCCGTCGTCCCGCCGTGGGGCGGCGAGACCGGCATCGACCTGCTCGACCTCCTCGACCTCGAGGCGGTGGCCGACGCGGAGCCGACGTGGTGCGTGGGCTTCTCCGACACCTCGACCTGGCTCACCCCGCTCACGCTGGCCACCGGCATCGCGACGATCCACGGGCAGAACCTCATGGACACCCCGTATGCCCTGCCGGACGGCATACGCCACTGGGTCGAGGTCGCGAGCGCGAGCCCGGGCGACGAGCTCGAGCAGCGCTCCCCCGGCCGCTTCAGGTCGGACGGCGGCTGGGACGACTACGCCGGAAACCCCACCGTCAGGGCCATGACCCTCGACAGCCCGGGGACGTGGGTCCGCATCGACCCGGGGCACGAGGGCGAGCCGACGACCGTGTCGGGGCGACTCATCGGCGGCTGCGTCGAGACGATCGGGTTCACGGCCGGGAGCCGTTTCGGTGGGGTGGCGGACTTCGCCGAGGCCCACGCGCCGGAGGGACTGCTGCACTACCTCGACATCTGCGAGTGGAACTCCTACGACATCTGCCGGGCCCTGCACGGAATGCGGCTGGCCGGATGGTTCGACCAGGCGAACGGCATCCTCGTCAGCCGCACCCACGCCCCGGGCCGCCCCGGCTTCTCGCAGCACGACGCGGTGCGGGACGCCCTCGGGATTCTCGGCGTGCCGATCATCGCCGACGTGGAGTGCGGCCACGTCGCGCCCCACCTCGCGCTCGTCAACGGCGCCCTCGCGACGGTCACGGCGGGTCCCGAGGAGTGCTCGGTCCGCCAGCGACTCGTCTGAGCCGACCCGGTCAGGACGCGGCGTAGACCTCGTCGAGGAGCACGTCGTCCCCGACCGGCGCGGTTCCCCCGGAGGAGACCTCGACGCCGGTGAACCCGGTGGTGCCGGCGGCGACGGGCACCCGGCCGAGCAGCACCCCGTTGACGTAGACCGAGGCCCCGGACGCGGAGGCCTGGATGCGCACCGCGCTCCAGGTGCCCGCCCGGACCCGACCCTGGCCCGAGAGAAGCTTCCAGGCCGCGCCGTCCCATCGCTTGACGCTGCCGTCGGGCCACACCGAGACCATCAGGCCCTTCTGCGAGACCGGCCCACGGTAGGCGTTGAGCGTCAGCACCAGCGCGCAGCGGATCGCGACCGGGTTCAGCATCATCGAGAAGGTCCTGGTGGACGTGAGCGGCAGGCTCTTGGCGAAGATCGCGGTCGCGGAGGACGACCGGTCGGTCAGGCGCACGGCACGGTCGCTCGACCGCCCCGCGGCGTTGCCCTGCACCGTGACGCTGGGAGCGCCCGCGCTGACGGCGACGTAGCCGGCGGGGACACTCCCGACGGCGTCGTCCTCGAAGGTCGACGGGAGGGTCCGCAGCTGGATCTCGGACAGCTCGACCAGGTCCTGCGGGCTGCCGACGTTGAACCGCACGTAGCGCGCCACGACCCCCGCCGGGAACCCCCGGTCGGTGAGCAACGAGTAGCGACCCGAGCTGTACCACGATGCGACCGTCCGCCAGGTCCTGCCGTCGCTCGACACGGCGGCGTTCGCGCTGGAACCGGGCACCGGCAGCACGAGCGAGGCACCGGTCAGGGTGCTGAGCCCGCCCAGGTCGAGGGTGAGCGTGCCGGACCGCGCCCGGCGCACGGCGCCGGCGTCGGGTTCGATGCTGCCGTCGACGACCGCGGCGGGCCCCGAGGCCGATGTCAGGCGGTCGACCATGTCCGTGGAGATCCGCGCCTGACCGGAGGCCACGAGCCGGCGCACGTCGATCCGGCGGCCGTCCGGTGGAGCCACGTCGATCTCCCGGGACCAGATCCCGACGGGACGCGGGGCGGTGCCGGTGAAGCACCAGTTGCTGCCCATGTCGCCGAACTGGAGGAGCCGGTTGTCCCCCACGCTCACCAGGCTGGTGTAGCCGCTCGTGCGGTCCGCGTAGGTGGTGGTCGGCGGCGTCCACGTCCTGCCCGTGCCGTCCTGCGAGAAGAGCACCTGCGTGCCCGGCCGCCCGAAGCTCAGCGCGAGCTGGCCTCGTGGCGTGACCAGCAGGTGGGGGTCTGCGCTGGAGATGAGCGACGGCGCCACCCCCGGGACGTTGAGCGGTGCCGGAGGGCTCCAGGTCAGGCCGTCGTCGCTCGACCGGGTGATGAGGAGGGGATCGCCGACGACCGCGCCGGTGCAGACCGCGGGGAAGATGGGCGCATCCTGTCGCAGCACCGCGACGAGGTCGCCGTTCGGCACCCGGATCATGGTGGCCTCGTCACGACCTTCGTTCGCGACGGAGTCGTTGCCCTCGGCCATGGTGGACACCCAGGTCCACGTCATGCCGCCGTCGGCGCTGCGCATCAGTTCGACGTCGTAGGTCTTGCGACCTGAACGGACCACGTAGGTCGTCGCCAGGAGCGCCCCGTCCCGCGCCTGGACGATGCCGCGGTGGAAGAGGAAGAGGTCGGCCGCGAACGGCAGTCGCGCCGTGCCGGTGAAGGTGGACCACGTGGCACCGTTGTCGCGTGAGGTCCAGCTGGGCGTGTCGAACTCGCTGCTCCCCGTCGACGTCAGCACCTGGACGTGCGGGGCGGTCAGCGCCCGTGGCGGCACCGGGGGCGCCGGTGCGGGTGTCGAGGTCTCCTGGGCGGCGGTTGCCGGCTGTGGCGTCCCGGTCACGCCCGCGCCCGCGGACGGCGTGCTCGTCGGGGTGTCGGTGCTCGTCGGGGTCTCGGTGCTGGTGGGCGTGTCGGTGCTGGTCGGGGTCTCGGTGCTCGTCGGCGGGTCCGTGCTCGTCGGGGTCTCGGTGCTCGTCGCCGGCGTCGTGGGAGTGTCCGCGCTCGTCGGGGGCACCGTCGGGGTGTCGGTGGGCACCGGCACCGCCTTGGGCTTGGTCCGGAAGTCGACGGCGAGGATCGAGCCGTCGTCGAGACGAGTCGCCGACAGGAGAGGAACGTTGCCCACCGGTGACCAGCTGCGGCCACCGTCGGTCGAGCGCAGCGTCCGCGGGGGCGTGTCCACGGCGCCCGAGTCGATGTCCTGGTTGTAGCTGACGAGCAGTGTGCGCGGTGACCGGCCCCCGTCGGCGGAGGGCAGCGCGAGCACCGCCGGGAACTGCATGTAGCTCGACCCGGCCAGCGTGGCGCGTCCGCTGGCATCGGGAGTGACGCTGCCCGCCACGACCATGGTGCTAGAGCTGGCAGCGGTCACCGCCGTGAGCGCGTCCGCCTCGTCGGGCGCCACGGCCACCGCCGACCCGATCAGAGCAAGGACCATCACGGACCCGGTGACGCGACGCATTGCAACCCCCATAGCAGCGCGGTCCGAGCCCCCCATGAGCCCGCGCGCAAGGGAAGATTACGGCAGCAAGGGCACAAATGCGGTCGTTTTGGCCGAGGTCGTTATTACCATTTCTTTAGAGGGCGCAGACCTAACCCAGAACCTCGTCGACGTAGCACCAGCGCCACGCCTCCCCCGGCTCGATCGAGCGCATCACCGGATGGTGCGTCTCGTGGAAGTGTCCCGTCGCGTGCTTGTACTCTGACGAGTCGCAGCATCCGACGTGGCCGCAGACGAGGCAGAGGCGCAGGTGCACCCAGGTCGTGCCGTCGCGCAGGCACTCCTCGCACCCCTCCGGGGTCCGCGCAGCGGTGCACGAGTCCGTCGCGCGGAGGTGCTCGCACGCGGCCTCGATCGTGTCCACGGGCAGCATCTCGCTCTCCGCCAGACGGCTCTCCTGGTCATCGAGACGGTCGAGCATGGTCTCCTCGAGGTCGAGCGACGCCAGCACGGTGCGGAGCACGACGTGGTCGGCCCGGCCCTCGTCGCGCAGCCGCAACACCTCGTCGCGCTCGGCCTGGAGCATCTGCATGCGGGCCCGGCGGTAGACAGCGCTCGGCGTCTCGTCGGCATCGCCGCTGCGCGGCCCGAGCCGCTCCCACATCTGGTTGAGCCGGTCGTCCGACCGTGACCGCAGCATCTCCTTGGTCGCACCGTCGAGCTCGGTCATCGAGTCGAGGACGTCGAGCCCCGAGCGCGTCGCGGCCTGCAGCACGGTCGCCGCCTGAAGGGCATCCTCGCGGGGGTCGGGGCCACGCACGTCGAGCCGACGAGCCAGGGCAGGCAGGGTCGTACCCTGGATGAGCAGCGTGCCGATCGTGACGACGACAGCGATGAGCACGAGCACCTTCTGGTGTGGGGTCTCCAGCGGCAGCAGCAGGGCCGCCGCGAGCGTCACCACACCTCGCATGCCCGCCCAGGACAGGACGACGGTGTGCGTCCACGGCGCCTGCGCCTCCTCGTGGAGCAGACGCGTGCGCAGGTAGCGGAACGGCACGACCCACAGGGGCCGCAGCACGAGGACCACGACGAGCGTCCCGACGGCGGCGAGCGTGATCTGCCCTGCGGAGAGGGGTGAGCTGCGGACGTCGGCGATGACGTAGAAGACCTGCAGCCCGATGAGGAGGAAGACGGCGTTCTCGAGGAGGAACTGGATCGAGGTCCAGTTGATCCGCTCGCTGAGGCGTGATGCGCCCGTCTGCGTGCGCGGCGACTTGTGGCCGAGGACGAGACCAGCCGTCACGACGGCGATGACGCCCGAGGCGTGGAGCTCCTCGGCAGGGACGTAGGCCGCGAAGGGCACCATGAACGACAGCACGGTGTCGAAGGCCGGCTCGGTGGAGAAATGCCGACGCAGCACGGTGACGAGCAGCGCGACGCCGAAGCCGATCGCGGCCCCGCCGGCCGACGCCCATGCGAAGTCGAGCACGACCCCGCCGAACGACACACCCTTCGACGCCACCCCGGCCGCGAGCCCGGCCGCGGCGAGAGCGGTGCGCAGCGAGACGAGCGCCGTCGCGTCGTTGACGAGCGACTCCCCCTCGAGGATGGACACGAGGCGACGCGGGAGACCGATCCGTCGCCCGACGGCGGTCGCGGCCACCGCGTCTGGCGGTGCGACGACCGCGCCGATCGCGAAGGCGACCGCGAAGTCGAGCCCGAGCGCCCAGCGCAGGAAGAGTGCGACGCCGAGGGCCGTGAAGAGCACGAGCCCCACGGAGAGGCTGAGGATGACGCCCTTGTTGTTGCGGAAGTCGACGAGCGAGGTCTGGATCGCGGCGGCATACAGCAGCGGCGGCAGGATGCCGAGCAGCACGACCTCGGGACTCAGGACCACCTCGGGGACGAACGGGAGGTAGGACCCGAGGATCCCGATGACGATGAGGACGAGGGGCGCGGGCAGGTCGAAGCGGTCGGCCAGCCACGAGCCCCCGAGGACGGTGGCCGAGATGGCCAGCAGCCCGATGGCGATCTCCACGACGACAGCGAGCTGGCGGGCGGGTCAGCCCGCGAGCTCGGGGGCGACGGTCTGCTCGAAGAGCTCGATGCCGGAGCGGTCGTAGGCGGCCTCGGCGAAGTACGTGATGGCGTACGTCATGCCGCGCGCCTCCATGTCCTTGAACATCGAGACGATCTTCTCGGGCGTGCCGACCGCGGGCTGCTTGCGCAGGTCGTCGACGGCTGCCGCGGCCTTGGCGTCGGCCACGCCGCCCTTGCGGAGCAGCTCGCCGTAGAACTGGAGACGGTCCTCGACGTCGGCCTCGGTCTCACCGATGACGACGTTGTAGTTGGCCGAGCGGACGATGTCGCCGAAGTCGCGGCCGAGGTCGTCGCAGTGGCCTTCGAGGATCGCGCTCTTGTGGTCGAAGCCCTCGGGGCTGCCGTCGAAGTTCGTGTAGTCGGCGTACTGGGCCGCGATCTTCAGCGTCACCTTCTCGCCGCCGCCGGCGATCCACATGGGGATGCCGTTGAGGACGCTCCCCGGGTGGCTCGTGCCCTGCAGCGGCCGCGGAGCGCAGAGGGCGCCGTCGACCTGGTAGTACTTCCCGTCGAGCGTGGCCGACCCCTTGGTCCACATGTCGCGGAAGACCTGGACGCCCTCGCGGAGCGCGCCGAGGCGGTCGCCGGCCTTGGGGAAGCCGTAGCCGTAGGCGCGCCACTCGTGCTCGTACCAGCCGGCGCCGATGCCCATCTCGGTGCGGCCTCCGGAGATGACGTCGACGGTCGCGGCGACCTTCGCGAGGTAGGCGGGGTTGCGGTAGGCCATGCACGTGCACATCTGGCCGAGGCGGACCCGGCTCGTCGCGGCGCCGAAGCCCGCCATGAGCGACCACGCCTCGTGCGTCGCCTCGCCCGAGGGCTGCGGCACCGTGTGGAAGTGGTCGTAGACCCAGATCGACTCGAAGACGTCTCCGTCGTCGGCGTGCTTGGCGAGGTTGACCATGACTTCCCACTGCTGGGCCGGCTCGATGCCGACGAGATCCATCCGCCAGCCCTGGGGAACGAACATTCCGAATCGCATTCCCTCATCCAACCACGGTCGCCCGTGGCCGGTCCGGACGCGACCTGCGGGCACCTACGTGCACCTACGTGTGAGGATGACGGGATGAGTCCGCACCACAACGACCCGGACGTCATCCGGGACCTGCTGCACACCCCTGCCTCCTGGGCCGTCGTCGGCCTCGGCGACAACCCCGACCGCACGGCCTACCGCGTGTCGTTGTGGCTCCAGCGCGAGCTCGGGATCCGTCTCGTCCCGGTGCACCCGAGCGCCGCCCGCGTGCACGGCTGCCAGGGCTACAAGACCCTGTCCGACATCCCGGACGGCACCGTCGTCAAGGTCGTCGACTGCTTCGTCAACAGTGAGCGGGTCGGTGCCGTCGTCGACGAGGCGATCGCCGAGCGGGAGCGACTCGGCATCGAGGCGCTGTGGCTGCAGCTCGGGGTCGTCGACGAGCAGGCAGCTGCCCGCGCCGAGCAGGCTGGGCTCGCGGTCGTCATGGACACCTGCCCGAAGATCGAGTACCCCCGGATCCACCCCGGCGACGGCGCCGCGGCCGTGACCGACTGACGGCGCCAGCGCGGGCCTCATCGTTCTCGCCGTCCCCTACGTCACTGCTGCACCCCACGCAGCACTGACGTGGCATTCCTACGTCACTGCTGCACCCCACGCAGCACTGACGTGGCATTCCTACGTCACTGCTGCACCCCACGCAGCACTGACGCACCCCTCGGGCGCTCAGTCCGAGAGCCCGTGCGCCACCTGCTCGCGCAGCGACGCGCCCTTGGCGTGCGCCTGGTCGCGCAGGTCGGCCTGGAAGGCGACCATCTGCTCGCGGACGTCGACCGACAGGTCGTCCGTGCCCGTGCCGACGATGCGCGCAGCGAGCAGACCCGCGTTGCGGGCGCCCCCGATCGACACGGTCGCGACCGGCACGCCGGCCGGCATCTGGACGATCGAGAGGAGCGAGTCCATGCCGTCGAGGTACTTCAGCGGGACCGGCACGCCGACGACCGGGAGGGGCGTCACCGACGCGAGCATGCCGGGCAGGTGCGCTGCTCCCCCGGCCCCGGCGATGACGACCCGCAGACCGCGCGCGGCCGCCTTCTGGCCGTAGGCGATCATCTCGTCGGGCATCCGGTGGGCCGAGACGACGTCGGCCTCGTAGGGGATGCCGAACTCCTCGAGGGCGCGGGCGGCCTCACGCATGACGGGCCAGTCGCTGTCGCTGCCCATGACGATGCCGACGACGGGTGCTGGGCTCGCTGCGTTCACGGCGGTCTCGCTCACTCGGTGATCACTCCTCGGAGGTAGTCGGCCGCGTGGCCCGCGCGCTCGCGGGCATCGCCCAGGTCGGCGCCGCTGACGTTGACGTGGCCGATCTTTCGACCCGGACGCACGCCCTTGCCGTAGACGTGGACCTTGGCGCCGGGGTCGCGGGCCATGATGTGGCGGTAGGCCGGGTAGAGGTGCTCGAAGTCGCCGCCGAGGACGTTGGCCATGACGGTCCACGGCGCCCGCGGCCTGGGGTCGCCGAGCGGCAGGTCGAGGACCGCACGCAGGTGCTGCTCGAACTGCCCGGTGACGGCGCCGTCCATCGACCAGTGGCCGCTGTTGTGCGGGCGCATCGCGAGCTCGTTGACGACGTATGCCGCTGCGCCGCCCTTCCCGGGACGCACCTCGAACAGCTCGACGGCGAGCACGCCGGTCACATCGAGCTCGCCGGCGATCCGGAGCGCGGCCTCGGTGACGACGGACGCGAGGTCTGCGTCGAGCGCCGGCGCGGGGGCGAGGACCTCGGTGCAGATGCCGTCGGTCTGGACCGTCTCGACGACCGGCCACGCCGCCGCCTGGCCGGACGGGCTGCGGGCGATGAGCACCGCGAGCTCGCGGACGAAGTCGACCTTCTCCTCGAGGAGCAGACCGCCCTCGAGCGGACCGGGCTCACCGATCCGGGCGATCCACTCGGTGAGGTCGTCAGCCGACGACGCGACGGCCACGCCCTTGCCGTCGTAACCGCCGCGGGGCGTCTTGGCGACGATCGGCCAGCCGACCTCGTCCCCGAAGGCGGTGACCTCCTGGGCAGTCGTGGCGCGGGACCACCGCGGACAGGCGATGCCCAGCGCGGTGAGGCGCTCACGCATGGCGAGCTTGTCCTGGGCGAAGTTCAGGGCGGCGCGGGTCGGGTGGATGGCGACCCCGTCGGCCTCGAGCGCCTCGAGGACGGCCGGCGGCACGTGCTCGTGGTCGAACGTGACGACGTCGCAGTGGCGGGCGAACTCGAGCACCGTCTCGAGGTCGGTGTGCTCCCCCACCGGCGAGCTCGGCACGACGAGCGCGGCAGCAGCGGTGTCGCTCTCGGCGAGCACCGACAGCTGGACGCCCAGCTCGACGGCCGGGCCCTGCATCATGCGGGCGAGCTGTCCACCCCCGACGACGCCGACGACGGGAAATCCTCCGGGGGCGCGCTTCGGCTTGCTCACGCGTCCCAAGGGTAGTCGGCCTCAGGCGGGACGGTCGTGGCGGCCCGGTCCGGCGCTCGCCGGCTGGCCCGCGCCGGGTGCGCTGTGGAGGCTCTCGTCGGTCAGGGCCGCCTCGACGTGGCTCGGGTCGGCGAGATCGGGGTGGTGGGTGCGCACCGCCGCGAAGGTCCACAGCTTGTTGAGCACGAAGGAGATCGGGGTGACGACGACGATGACGATGAGCTGGGCCCAGTAGAGCCGCGTGCGGAAGCCGGTGGAGTCGTCGAGCACGGTGGGCGACAGGTGGATCGGTGAGTCGAGGTGCATGAGCAGGGTCAGCAGCACCAGACCGACGACCTGTCCCAGGAGCCCGACCGCGAGGAACGGCCAGTACTCGTGCCACCACCTCGCGCGCTTGCTCGTGCGGAACGTCCAGGTCCGGTTCAGCTGGAAGTTCCAGAGGTTCGCCACGAGGAAGGCGAAGGTCGAGTAGGCGTGGTACCAGCGGACGTTGAACTCGGTGCCGGGCACGGGGACGATCGCCTGATTGAAGCCCGGTCCGAGCTTCTTGACGATGACGAGCGTCAGCAGGTTGACGAGCACGCCGGAGGCGCCCACCACGGCGAACCGGAGCAGCAGCAGCCAGTTGTGCCGGTGGCGCACGAACAGGAACTCATGCAGGCGCCTCACCGGGGCACCCTATCCCGCGCGGCCGGGTGTCCCGGGCGGGATCGGACCGTCGGGCCGGGTCAGTCCGTCTCCGCCTCGGAGAGGAAGAGCGCGAAGCGGGCGGGCTGGGCCTGGACCAGGTCGAGGCGGCCGCCGTTGGACTCGGCGAGGTCGCGCGCCAGGGCGAGCCCGAGACCGGTGCTGCCACCGGCCCCGCTGCTGACCGAGCGTTCGAAGATGTGCGGCGCCATGGCCGCGGGCACCCCGTCCCCCTGGTCGCTGACCTCGATGATGACCGACGGGCCGGACCGGCGGGCGTGCACGTCCACCGTCCCGCGACCGTGCACGAGGGAGTTCTCCAGGAGCGTCGAGAGCACCTGCGACAGGGCGACCGGCGTCGACCGGACGAAGAGACCTCGCTCCCCGCGCACCCGTACCGAGCGTCGAGCCTGCTCGAAGGCGGGCTGCCACTCACGCTGCAGGGCGGCGATGACCGAGTCGAGCGACACCGCCGGCGACGGCCCTCCGGACCCGCGGGTGCGGCCGAGGAGGTCGTCGACGACACGGGTCAGGCGCTCGACCTGGGCGATGGCGATGGTGGCCTCCTCCTTGACCACCTCGGCGTCGTCGGTCTCGGAGATCTCCTCGAGGCGCATGAGCAGGGCCGTCAGCGGCGTGCGCAGCTGGTGCGAGGCGTCAGCGGCGAAGTCCCGCTCGGCGGCGAGCGACTTCGTCATGTCGTGGGCCCGACGGTTCATGACCCCCGACACGTGGTCGATCTCGTCGATGTCGGAGTGCACCGGCGTCAGGCGCGCCTCCCCGGCGGCGAAGCGGTTCGCGAGCTGGACGAGCTCCTGCGACGACTGCTCGACGCGGGCCCGGGCGCCCAGCGTGCTGAGGTAGGCCGCACCACCGCCGATGGCGCCCACCCCCAGCATGAGGGCGCCGAAGCGGACGACGCCGACGGACGGGTCGGAGACGACCCACGAGGTGATGGCCTCCGGCCGCTGCATGACGGCCCACGCGACGACGACGGTCGAGAGCAGGACGAACGACCCGGCGCAGACGACTGCGCCGACAAGGGCCATCCGGTCGAGCACCCGGCGCACGGTCAGTCGACCTGAGGGCGCTCGAAGCGGAAGCCGACGCCACGGACCGTGGCGATGTACTGCGGCGAGGTCGCGTCGTCGCCGAGCTTCCGGCGCAGGACGGAGATGTGCATGTCGAGGGTCTTCGTGGAGCCGAACCACGCGGTGTCCCAGATCTCGCGCATGAGCTGCTCACGGGAGACGACCTTGCCCTGCTCGCGCACGAGGACCCGCAGCAGGTCGAACTCCTTGGCGGTCAGCTGCAGCTCCTCGCCCTTGAACCAGGCCCGTCGCCCCTCGGAGTCGATGCGGACGAGCTCGCCGGTCGCCGCGACCTCGGTCGGGGTGCGACGCAGCAGCGCCCGCACGCGAGCGAGCAGCTCGGCGAGCCGGAACGGCTTCGTGACGTAGTCGTCGGCGCCGGCGTCCAGGCCCACGACGGTGTCGACCTCGTCGGCACGCGCGGTGAGGATGAGCACGGGGATGGCGCGCCCCTCGGCCCGGATGCGACGGCACACCTCGAGGCCGTCGATCTTCGGCAGCCCGAGGTCGAGGAGCACGAGGTCGGGGTTCTCCTTGGCGCCGTCGAGGGCGGCCAGGCCGTCCTCGCGCACGTCGACGTCGTAGCCCTCCCGCCGCAGTGCACGGGCCAGCGGTTCGGAGATGGCTGTGTCGTCCTCCGCCAGGAGCACTCGGGTCATGTCACCGTCCTCAAGATCTGCCGGTCCGAAGGCGCACCGACCGAGGTGAGCCTATCCACATCGGCCCGAAATGCACCCTGACGCCCCGCCCGTCCGCGGAGATGCTCCCGGCCCACCGGGCCGGCTGGCACCCAGCAGCCCGGCGGCACGAGTCAGCGCCCGGGCCAGACGGGACGACGCTTCTCCGCGAAGGCGGCGACCCCCTCACGCCGATCGCCGGAGAAGGCGGTGGCCCGCCAGCAGGCGTCCTCGATCTCGAGGCCCGCGTCGAGGCCGACGTCGGCCCCGAGCCGCATGGCACGCTTCGCGTTGCGCAGGCCGACGGGCGAGTTGGCCGAGATGGCCCGGGCCAGCTCGAGCGCCCGGTCGCGGGCGGTGCCGGCGGGCACGACCTCGTCGACGGCTCCGAGCTCGAGGGCCTCGCGCGCGGGCATGCGGGACGCGGTGAAGATCGCCTTGGCCGCGCGCGACCACCCGATGCGGCGCACGAGCAGCTGCGTGCCGCCCCCACCCGGGATGACGCCGACGCTGACCTCGGGCAGGCCGACGACGGCCCCGTCGCCGGCGACGACGACGTCGCACGAGAGGGCCAGCTCGAAGCCGCCGCCGAGCGCGAAACCGTCGACCGCCGCGATCGCCGGCACGGGCAGGTCGAGGACACCGCCGTAGGCCGCCCGCGCCACCGGCCGCTGTTCCATGAGGTCGGCGTCCGTGAAGGCGTTGCGCTCCTTGAGGTCGGCCCCGACGCAGAACGCCTTCTCGTGGCTCGAGGTCAGCAGGACGCAGCGCACCGTCTCGTCGGCCGCGACCCGGGCCGTCGCCGCGGCGATGGCGCGGGCCATCGCCGTGGAGACGGCGTTCATGGCCTCGGGCCGGTCGAGGACGATCTCGGCGACGTGCGCGAGCGCGGGGTCCTCGAAGCGCTCGACGCGCACGAGTGCGTCCGACCCCCCGCTCGCGGTGGCGTCGGCTCCAGTCGGCAGTGACGGCATACGTCGGTCTCCTCGGTCGGTCACGTGTCGGCGGACGAGCCGGCTCGGTGGGTGGGGTCGGGAGCCGGGGCTCCCGAGACGGAGCGGCGACCGGCGGACGTCGCCCGGCGCAGGAGCGACGGGGTCACGGGTCCGACGCCGCGCAGGATGCGGCGGCGTTGTCCGGTCAGCTCGAAGCCGGAGAGGCTGGCGAGCTCGCGGGCCATCGTCGCGTCGACGAGCACGCTGCCGGCCTGGGCGACGGCGGTCAGGCGGGAGGCCCGGTTGACGGTCGTGCCGAAGACGTCGCCGAGCCGGCTGATGATCGGGCCGCGGGCCATGCCGCAGCGCACGTCGGGCAGGACGTCGTCGTTCGTCATCGTCTCGACGAGGTCGAGCGCGATGGCCGCAGCGGGCGCCGCGCCGACCGTCGTGAAGAGCACCTCGTCGCCGACCGTCTTGATGAGGCGTCCGCCGTGGGCGGTGATGACGTCGGCCGAGAGCGCCTCGAAGCGGGAGACCAGCCGCGCGAGGTCGCGCTCGGACATCCGACGGACGAGCGCCGTGAAGTTGACGAGGTCCGCGAAGCCCACGGACCGCATCTTCGTCATGCCGTAGGCCTCGGGGTCGGCGTCGGCGAGCATGCGGGCCACCGTGGCCGACAGGTGCCGGCGCCAGGCGTAGACGAGGAGCGGCTCGAGGCGGTCGGTGAGCACGGCGAGACGCTTCGCCGTCTCGGTGGCGGTCTCGAGGCTCGGCACCGAGCGGGACTCGTGGTCGTCGTCGTCACCCTCGTCGGCGAGAGCGGCCGTCATGTGCGTCTCGACGGCCTCGGCGATGAGCTGGGACTGCCACCCCGCGAGGCGGTCGGCCGACCGGGCGAAGGCCCGCGTCATCGCGAGCGCCGTCTGCTCGTCGAGGAGCCCGTCCCGGACGATGCCGGCGACCGCGGCCAGCGCCTTCTGGTCCGCCTCGGTGAACAGCTCGTCGTCCGTGTCCACCACGGGGAAGCCCAGGGCGTGCCAGAACTTGCGCGCCGAGAGCAGGGACACCTCGGCGCCGCGGCTGACGTCGCGGCGGCGCAGGTCGAGCGGACGACCGAGCAGCTGCTCGGTGTAGTCCTCGCTCACCCGCCCGGCTGGCTCGGTGCCAGCGCTGCCCGGCTCGGTCATGGGCCGATCATGCCAGTCCGCCGGCGGCGGGTCGGACGTGGACGACGTCACCGGCGGCGAACGTCCGGGTGTCCTCGCCGGTGCGCACCACGAGCCCGCCGTCGTCGTCGACCGCGACGGCGGTGCCCTCGGCGGCGCCACCTGCGGGCAGGTGCACCCGGACGCGGAGACCGAGGGTGGAGCACGCGGAGCGGTATGCCGCCCGCACCGCGGCGCCGTCGTCGGCCCCCTCGCCGGCAGCGCCCTGCACGCCCGCGCCCGCGAGCACCCGGGTGAGGTGGTCGAGGTAGGCGAGCAGGAGGTCCTCGCGGCGCACCTGGCTGCCTGCGAGCGCCAGTGACGTGGCGGTCTCCACCGGCAGCTCGGTCCGGGTCTGGTCGATGTTGACGCCGGTCCCGACGACGACCACCTGGCGGCCCCCGGACGTGACCAGCTCGCACAGGATGCCGCTGAGCTTCCGGTCCCCGTCGTCGGCGAGGAGCACGTCGTTGGGCCACTTGAGCCGAGCCGTGAGCGGCCGCCCGGCCCGCTCCGACACCTCGCGCACGGCACGCGCGAGGGCGAGCCCGGCGAGCAGCGGCATCCAGCCGGCCTGCGTGGCATCGGTGACGGGCACCGCGACGCTGACCGCGAGCGAGGCGCGGTCGGGAACGGTCCAGGCGCGTCCCAGCCGCCCGCGCCCGCCGGTCTGGTGGTCGGTCAGGACGACCCACCAGAGGCCGCGGTCGTCGTCGTCTCCCGACGACACGGCATACGCACCGCTCGTCGGGGATGACCCGCTGAGCAGCTCGCGCAGCCGGGTGTTCGTCGACCCGAGGGCGGGGTGGAACTCGACCCCGCGCCACGGCCGTCCGGACGTGACCAAGGCCGCACTCACAGTCTCGATGTCGAGCGAATCGCGCACGTCCACAAGGCTAGAGTGCCGAGCATGGCAACCGATCACGTGATCGCAGAGCAGCCGACCAGCACGGCCGACCCCAGCACGACGCCCGCGGCGCAGGCGTCCCCAGCGTCCCCAGCGCCCGACCTCGCCACCACCGCCGGCAAGCTCGCCGACCTCCGGCGCCGCGTCGCCGAGGTCGCCAACGCGGGGTCGGAACGGGCCGTCGAGAAGCAGCACGCGCGCGGCAAGAAGACGGCCCGCGAGCGCATCGAGATGCTCCTCGACGAGGGCACCTTCATCGAGCTCGACAAGTACGCCCGGCACCGCAGCAACAACTTCGGCCAGGAGAAGAACCGCCCCTACGGCGACGGCGTCGTCACCGGTTACGGCATGGTCGACGGTCGCCAGGTCGCTGTCTTCGCCCAGGACTTCACCGTCTTCGGCGGCTCCCTCGGCGAGGTCTTCGGCGAGAAGATCGTCAAGGTCATGGACTTCGCGATGAAGATCGGCTGCCCGGTCATCGGCCTCAACGACTCCGGTGGCGCCCGCATCCAGGAGGGCGTCGTCTCCCTCGGCCTCTACGGCGAGATCTTCTTCCGCAACGTGCGCGCCTCGGGTGTCATCCCGCAGATCTCGCTGGTCATGGGCCCGTGCGCCGGGGGCGCGGTCTACTCCCCCGCCATCACCGACTTCACCGTCATGGTCGACCAGACCTCGCACATGTTCATCACCGGCCCCGACGTCATCAAGACCGTCACCGGTGAGGACGTCGGCTTCGAGGAGCTGGGCGGCGCCCAGACCCACAACAGCAAGTCGGGTGTCGCGCACTACATGGGCACCGACGAGCAGGACGCCATCGACTACGTCAAGGCGCTGCTGTCCTACCTGCCGAGCAACAACATGGACACCCCGCCGACCTACGGCGACGGGGACGGCGACCTGTCGGTCACCGACGACGACCGCTGGCTCGACACGTGCATCCCCGACTCGCCCAACGTGCCCTACGACATGAAGCACGTCATCGAGCACGTCGTCGACGACGGTGAGTTCCTCGAGGTGCAGCCGCTCTTCGCGCCGAACATCATCACCGGCTTCGCCCGCATCGACGGGATGTCGGTCGGTGTCGTGGCCAACCAGCCGATGCAGTTCGCCGGCTGCCTCGACATCGACGCCTCCGAGAAGGCCGCGCGGTTCGTGCGCACGTGCGACTGCTTCAACGTGCCGGTGCTGACCTTCGTCGACGTGCCCGGCTTCCTGCCCGGCACGAGCCAGGAGTGGGACGGCATCATCCGCCGCGGCGCCAAGCTCATCTACGCGTATGCCGAGGCCACCGTCCCGAAGATCACCGTCATCACCCGCAAGGCCTACGGCGGCGCCTACGACGTCATGGGCTCCAAGCACCTCGGCGCCGACATCAACCTCGCGTGGCCGACCGGGCAGATCGCCGTCATGGGGGCCCAGGGCGCCGTCAACATCCTCTACCGCAAGGAGCTCAAGCACACCGCGGAGAAGGGCGGTGACGTCGAGGCCCAGCGCCAGGAGCTCATCACGCACTACGAGGAGACGCTCGCCAACCCCTACGTCGCGGCGGAGCGTGGCTACATCGACACCGTCATCAGCCCGTCCAACACGCGGATGAACGTCACCCGGGCCCTGCGGGCGCTGCAGAACAAGCGCGAGACGCTGCCGCCCAAGAAGCACGGGAACATCCCGCTGTGACGCTCGAACCGCACCGAAGGAGCTTGGTTTGAGCGAGAACGAGCACAGCGCGAGCGCAGCGAGCCCGACGCTGTCCGTGACGGGCAACGCGACGGCTGAGGAGGTCGCGGCGCTCGTCGTCGTCCTCTCGGCCCTGGGCGGCGAGGAATCCGCTCCTGAGCACGCACGCTCGGCGTGGTCCGACCCGTCCTGGCGGCTCGTCGGCCCGTCCCGCACCCGCGACGGCTGGCGCACGAGCGCCCTTCCCCGCTGACCCGCTGAGTCGGGCGCCGACCGTCCACCGGGCGCCGCTCGAGCCGCTTCGGTTGGCCCGCAGGGGGGCGCTTCCTCTAAAGTCGATGCCCATGTCTGTCGACTCCTCACCCGCCGTCCGCATCGCTCAGCGCTACCTGCTGGGCGAGCGCATCGCCGTCGGCGGCATGGGTGAGGTGTATCTCGCGACCGACGAGCGCCTCGGTCGACAGGTCGCCGTCAAGGTCCTCTCCCCGGCTTTCGCCGAGTCCCCCGACTTCGTCGAGCGCTTCCGTCGTGAGGCCCTGACGGCCGCCGCGCTCTCCCACCCGAACATCGCGCAGGTCTACGACTACGGCGTCGACGGCGCCTCCCACTTCATCGTGATGGAGTATGCCGAGGGCTGGGACCTCGCCCACCTGATCCGCGAGCACGGCCGGCTCACCCCCAGCGACGCCGTGCGCATCGCCGAGCAGGTCTGCGCCGCCCTGGCGGTGGCCCACCGTGCCGGGGTCGTGCACCGGGACGTCAAGCCGGGCAACGTCATCGTCCGGCCCGACGGCACCGTCAAGGTCACGGACTTCGGGATCGCGCGCGCGCTCGGGCAGGCGTCGATCACCGACACCGGCACGGTCATGGGGACCGCCGCCTACATCGCCCCGGAGCAGGCCCGCGGGGAGACCACGACCCCGGCGTCCGACCTCTACTCGCTCGGGATCCTGCTCTTCCAGATGCTGACCGGCGCCGTCCCCTTCGAGGGCGACACCCCCGTCGCGGTCGCCATCCGCCACCTCGACGAGCCGGTGCCGCTGCCCAGCTCGCGCGTCGCCGACCTGCCCGCGAACCTCGACGAGGTCGTCGTGCGGGCCACTGCGAAGGCGCCCGCCGACCGCTACCCCGACGCCGACGCGATGGCCGCCGCACTGCGGGTCCACGAGACGCGCGCCGACGCTGCAACCCGGGCCCTCCCGCTGGGCGAGGCGACCGCGGTCCTCGACCTCGCCGCCACGACGTCCAGCCCGACGGCCGGCCTGCCGTCGGGCACGGCGTCCAGCCCGGCCTCGAACACGGCGTCGAACACGGCGATGATGCCGGCCGTCCCGTCGGGTCCCCCGACCGGAGCGGTGGACGCGACCGAGCGCACGAGCGCTGGTGCGCCTCGCCGACGGTCCGGCAAGCGGTCCGTCGTCTGGGTGCTCGGCGCCGTCGTCGTCGCGCTCCTCGCGACGGTCGCCTACGTCCTGCTGTCGGGTTCGGACCCGGCCACCCCGCCCGCCACCGGCAAGCCCGCAGCGAGCTCCTCGACGCCGTCCTCGACGCCGCCCACCACCTCCGCCCCTGCCGACGGCAGCGCCGTTCCCGCCGGTCTGGTCGGCCAGCAGCGCGACGCCGCGGTCCGCGAGCTCATCGGCTCCGGGGTCAACGTGCGGTGGGTCCTCGTGCGCTCGACGCAACCGGACGGCGCGGTCATGGGCTCCTTCCCCGCGGAGGGCCAGCCGCTGACGAAGGGCCAGACGGTGGCCCTGGTCGTGAGCCGTGGACATGCACCCGACCAGGTCAGCTCCTCGTTCGTCGTCCCCGACGGGCTCGTCGGCACCAGCGCCTCGGACGCGACGCAGCGCCTGGGCGGCACGGACGTCCGGGTCACGCGAGTCACCATCCCCGCCCCCGGCAAGGAGGGGCAGGTGCTGGCGACGTGGCCGGCGGCCGGTGCCCGGGCGGCCGACGGGGTCGTCGTGCTCGTCGTGGGCGGTGGCGACAAGGGCGGCTCGTCCAACGGCGGCTGACGCACGACCCGCGGCGGCGACCACCGCCGCCGGACCGCGCACAATGTGCTGGCACGCGGCGCCGGCCTCGATTACCTTCACCGGGTGACCGCCAACACCCAGACCGCGCGACCCCGGACCGACGTCGACCGCATCGCGGAGACCTACTTCGAGGCCGCCGTCGCCCTCAGTCCCATCAACGCGACCTTCCTCGGCGTGCCCGGCGGCGAGGAGGATCTCGACGACCTCTCGCCCGCCGGTAACGCCGCCGCCGCCGAGCTGCGCCGGGCGACGCTGGCCCAGCTCGCCGGCGCGACCCCGAGCGACGACGTCGACCGGGTCACCGTCGACGCCATGACCGAGCGCCTCCAGCTCGCCGAGGACCGGTATGCCGCGGGACTCGACGAGATGTCGCTCAACGTCCTCGCGTCGCCCCTCCAGAGCGTCCGCGACGTCTTCGACCTGATGCCGCAGCAGACGGCGGACGACTGGCGCGTCTTCGCGACCCGGATGGGCAAGATCCCGGCCGCCCTCGAGGGCTACCAGGAGGCGCTGCTCCTCGCCCGCGAGCGTGGGCAGGTCTCGCCGCGCCGCCAGGTCGAGGCCTGCGCCGAGCAGTCGCGCGACCTCACCGCCGACGACGGCTACTTCGCCAAGATCGTGGCCGACGCCACGGTCGGCGACGAGCCGTTGGAGAGCGAGCTCGCGGCGGCGCTCGCCGCCTCCGCACAGGCTGCGTCGGCGGCATACGGCGCGATGGCCGACTGGCTCGAGCGGGAGCTGCTGCCGCACGCGCCCGAGGCAGACGCCTGCGGGCGCGAGCGCTACGCCCTCGAGTCGCGCTACTTCCTCGGTG
This sequence comes from Terrabacter sp. 2YAF2, assembly GCF_052114705.1. Taxonomy (NCBI): domain Bacteria; kingdom Bacillati; phylum Actinomycetota; class Actinomycetes; order Micrococcales; family Intrasporangiaceae; genus Terrabacter; species Terrabacter sp. 2YAF2. The sequence goes on along the minus strand of NZ_JBFRFG010000019.1, from coordinate 25,016 downwards.
CCACCGTCGACCTCGAGGAGACCTACCGCTGGGGCCAGCAGGAGGTCGCGAGCCTCCACGCCCAGATGAGCGAGATCGCCGACGGGCTCGAGGCCGGCGCCAGCGTCGCGCGCGGTGTCGAGATCCTCGACGCCGACGAGAAGTACCAGCTGCACGGCACCGACGCCCTCAAGGCCTGGATGCAGGAGCGCGCCGACGAGGTCATCGCCGACCTCAAGGACGTGCACTTCGACATCCCCGGGCCGGTGCAGCGCATCGAGTGCATGATCGCGCCGACGCAGACCGGCGGCATCTACTACACCGGGCCGTCCGACGACTTCAGCCGGCCGGGCCGGATGTGGTGGTCGGTACCGAAGGGCAACACCGAGTTCCGCACGTGGAACGAGCTGACGACCGTCTACCACGAGGGGGTCCCCGGCCATCACCTCCAGGTCGCACAGACGGTCAACCGCTCCGAGCTGCTCAACCGCTGGCGCCGGCTCGAGGCCTGGACCTCGGGTCACGGCGAGGGGTGGGCGCTCTACGCCGAGCGGCTCATGGCCGAGCTCGGCTACATGGACGACCCGGGCAACCGGATGGGCTGGCTTGCGGGACAGTCGCTTCGAGCCGCTCGCGTTGTCATCGACATCGGCGTGCACTGCGGCTTCGACGCCCCGGACGAGGTCGGCGGCGGTGCGTGGGACTACGACAAGGCGTGGACCTACCTGACCCGCTACGGCTTCATGGACGAGAAGATCCTGCGCTTCGAGCTCAACCGCTACCTCGGTTGGCCGGGCCAGGCGCCGAGCTACAAGATCGGCGAACGGCTGTGGCTCCAGCTGCGTGACGAGGTCAAGCAGCGCGAGGGCGACGCGTTCGACCTCAAGTCCTTCCACCGTCGGGCGCTCGACATCGGCGGCGTCGGCCTCGACACCCTGCGCGCAGCGGTCCTCCAGGAGATCTGAGGTCCGCCCGCATCGCTGACGGCGCCGCTCCTCGGAGTGGCGCCGTTGACGCCCGCCGGCTCCGGATCGGCGCCTAGCATGTCGTCATGCCGACGAGCCCCCTCCCCGACGTGCCGACCGTCCAGCTCGTCCTCGCCTCCGCCTCCCCCGCGCGTCGCTCGACCCTCCGCGCGGCGGGGATCGAGCCCGTCGTCCTCGTGAGCGGCGTCGACGAGGACCTCACCGTCGCCGAGGCGACGGACCGCTACGGCCTGCTGGGCCCCGGCGACATCGCGTTGCTGCTGGCGCGCGCCAAGGCGGAGGATGTCGCTTCCCGGCTCGACGACCACGCCGTCGTCCTGGGCTGCGACTCGGTGCTCGAGCTCGACGGCGAGGTGCACGGCAAGCCGGGCGACGCCGAGGAGGCCGTGGCGCGGTGGCGTCGGATGCGCGGCCGCTCCGGGGTGCTGCACACCGGACACTGGCTCATCGACGAGCGGAACGGCGGCGGGGCGACCCTCGGCGCGACCGCGTCGACGACCGTCCACTTCGCCGAGGTCTCCGACGAGGAGATCGCCGCTTACGTCGCCACGGGCGAACCGCTCACGGTGGCCGGCGCCTTCACCATCGACGGGCTCGGCGGCGCGTTCATCACGGCCGTCGAGGGCGACCACCACAACGTCGTCGGCCTGTCCCTGCCGTTGCTGCGCGAGCTGCTCGCCGACGCCGGCATCGAGTGGTTCGACGTCGTGGGGTGCGTGCGGCGCCAGCCCGACTGCGGCTGACGGCGCCACGCGGGGCCTCAGGGGTAGAGGTCGTCGGTGAGGTTCTCGATGACGAGGTAGTGCTCGGTCCACCACCACATCTGGGCCGCGCCGACGACGACGATGAGCCCGAGCAGCCAGTAGCGGTAGCGCCCCCACCAGCGCAGCTTGAGGAACCACGCGATGACCAGCGTCATCGGGAAGGCGAGCAGGGCGTAGCGCACGCGACTCGGGGTCGTGCTCGTCACGAGGATGATGTAGGCCGGGTAGGCGCCGGCCCAGCCCCAGATCTCCGGACCCCAGCGCCACGAGTTCTTCGAGAGCATGAACCAGGTGAATGCCGCGACACCGAGCACCCCGGCGACCTGACCGATGACGCCCCAGTAGTCGTAGAGCAGGTTCCACCAGAGGTAGAGCTTGATCTTCGTCTCGATGTTCCAGGCGAGCATCGTGTCGTTGTACGCGTTGGGGGTGTCCGTCGCGATCGTGACGATCGTCGGCCAGAGCCACGTCAGGGCGCCGGCGTATGCCGCGAGCGCCCCCAGTCCGACGCGCAGGCGCACCGGGTGCTCTCCCTCGTCACCCTGACGCCAGCGCACGACCCAGTGGGCGACGATGACCGGCACCATGGCGATGACGACGTTGCGGCTCAGCGAGAGCACGAGCAGCGCGAGGACGACCCACCAGTACTGCCGCTTCCGCATCAGCCAGAGCACCGTGACGACGCCGAGCAGGGCGGTGGACTCGGTGTAGGACGCCGAGAACGCCGGGGAGGCGATGAAGAAGCAGGTCGCGACGACGGCGACGATCGCCTCCCAGCGCCCGACCGCCTGGTCGACGAGCTTGAAGAGCACGTGCATCGCGGCGAAACCGATGGCCGTCGACAGCACCGGTGCGACGACGGTGAAGCCCAGCCCGGTGACCTTCATGACCAGCCCGGCCGTCATGGGGAACACCGGGAAGAACGCCCACGGGTTCATGTCGATGCCGCCCCAGCCGACGCGGGGCAGGACTGCGGGATAGCCGTGTTCGGCGATGACGCGGTACCACTGGCCGTCCCAGCCGGTCATGACGGCGTTGTAGCCGGGGTCCGCGGGGGTGGGGTAGAAGATCCGGATGTTCGCCGTCCCGATGGGCAGCGGGATCTGGTAGCGCGAGAGGTAGGTGGCCGCCACCCAGACGAACACGCGCGAGACCGCGAAGACGGCGAACGGGAACCAGACCGGGAAGCGTCGCCAGAACGGCTGCTTCGCCTCGACCGCCCGGTCGGGGTGCTCGAGGCGGCGACCGAGACGCGGCTCAGACCGGCGGGACGGCGCGTCGGCGCTCGCTGAAGTGACGGTCACGCCGGGAAGCATAAGCCAGTCGTCGCACGAGGTCCGAGCGCAGTTCATCCGCCTCGATGATGGAGTCGAGCACCAGGTCGGCCGCGAGACGCTCGATGTCGACGTCCTCCTCATACTCGCGACGGCGGTCCGCGACGAACCGTGCCTGCTCGTCCGGGTCCGCGATCTCGGCGATCTTGTTGGCGTAGACGGCGTTGACGGCGGCCTCCGGACCCATGACGGCGATCCGGGCGGTCGGCAGGGCGATGGTCGCGTCGGGTCCGAAGCCGGGACCGCCCATGGCGTAGAGCCCGGCGCCGTAGGCCTTGCGCACGATGACGCAGAACTGCGGCACCGTGGCGGACGAGACCGCGCTGACCATCTTGGCCCCGTGGCGGATGATGCCGCCCCGCTCGACCTCCGAGCCGATCATGAAGCCCGGCACGTCGGCCAGGTAGACGAGCGGCACGTTGAAGGCATCGCACAGCCAGATGAAGCGCGCGGCCTTGTCGGCGCTGTCGGTGAAGAGCACGCCACCCTTGACCATCGAGTTGTTCGCGACGATGCCGACGGTCTGGCCCTCGAGGCGGCCGAAGCCGATGACGAGCTCGCCCGCCCACAGCGGCTTGAGCTCGAAGAAGGAGTCGTCGTCGACGAGCCCGTCGATGACGTCGTGGATGTCGAAGGGCACCGACTCGCGCTCGGGCACGGTCTCGGGGGTGAGCGGCGTGCCCGGTGCCTCGGCGGCATACGTCGGCGGGTGGTCGCGCCAGCTGCCGGGGACGTAGGAGAAGTAGAGCTTGGCCAGCTCGATGGCCTCGGCGTCGTCGTGCGCGAGCAGGTCGCCGACCCCGGAGACGGTGCAGTGCATCCGGGCGCCACCCATCTCCTCGAGGGAGACCTTCTCGCCGACGACCATCTCGGCCATGCGGGGGCTGCCGAGGTACATCGAGGCGTTGCCCTCGACCATGATGATGAGGTCGCAGAAGCTGGGGATGTAGGCCCCGCCCGCGGCGCTCGGACCGAAGAGGCAGCAGATCTGCGGCACCTTGCCCGAGAGCGCCACCTGGTTGTGGAAGATGCGACCGGCGCCGCGGCGGCCGGGGAACATCTCGACCTGGTCGGTGATGCGGGCACCCGCAGAGTCGACGAACCAGAAGACGGGCAGCTCCTCGCGCAGCGCCATCTCGGTGGCGCGGACGATCTTCTCGACCGTGCGCGAGCCCCAGGAGCCGGCCTTGACCGTCGGGTCGTTGGCGATGACGATCGCGGGGCGACCGTCGACGGTGCCACGGCCGGTGACCACGCCATCGGCCGGCAGCCCGGGCTGGAGCGCGTTGGCATAGCGGCCGTCCTCGACGAAGCTGCCCTCGTCGAAGAGCAGGGCGATGCGGTCGCGGACGTAGATCTTGCCCTGGGCGTCGAGCTTGGCCTGCGCCTTGTCGGGCGCGCTGGCCGACGCGGTGTGGGCCGCGGCGAGACGGGCCCGGACGTCGGCGACGCGCGGGTCGCCGTGGGGGTTCGAGATCGACGCGGCTGCGCTCATGCCGGCAGACCCAGGCCACGGGCGATGAGCATCCGCTGCACCTCGGAGGTGCCCTCACCGATCTCGAGGATCTTCGCGTCGCGGTAGAAGCGTGCGACGGGGAACTCCTCCATGAAGCCGTTGCCACCGAACACCTGCGTCGCGATGCGGGTGGCGGCGACGGCGGCCTCCGTCGAATAGAGCTTGGCAATGGCGGCTGCCTGCTTGACCTCCTTGACCGAGCGCTTGCCGGCGTGGAGCTCGTCCTTGAGCCAGGCGGCCTTGTACGTCAGCAGGCGCGCGCCCTCGACCATGACGGCCAGGTCGGCCAGCTGGAAGGAGACGCCCTGGTTGACGCCGATCGGACGACCGAAGGCCGTGCGGGTCTTGGCGTAGTCGGTGGCGAGCTCGAGGCACGCCTGGGCGCAGCCGACGGCGAGCGCCGAGATGGCGATGCGACCGTCGTCGAGGGTCTTGAGGAACTGCTTGAAGCCCTCCCCCTCCGCGCCGAGGAGGTGGTCAGCCGGGACGCGGCAGTCCTCGAATGTGAGGCCGTGGGTGTCGGACACGTGCCAGCCGAGCTTGTGGTAGGCCGGTTCGACGACGAAGCCGGGCGTTCCGGCCGGGACCATGATCGCCGAGATCTGGGGCGATCCGTCCTCGTTCGTGCCGGTGCGCGCGGTGACGGTGACGACCGAGGTGATGTCGGTGCCGGAGTTGGTGATGAACGCCTTGGCCCCGCTGATGACCCACTCGTCACCGTCGCGCACGGCGCGGGTGCGAGTGGCTCCGGCGTCGGAGCCGGCCTCGGGCTCGGTGAGGCCGAAGCCGGCGAGCGCGCGGCCCGAGACGAGGTCGGGCAGGAAGCGTTGCTTCTGCTCCTCGCTGCCGTAGGTGAGGATCGGGTTGATGCCGAGGCCGACCCCGGCGGAGAGCGTGATACCGATGGACTGGTCGACGCGGCCGAGCTCCTCGATGGCGACGCAGAGGCTCGTGAAGTCGCCGGCGTCGCCCGCGCCGCCGAACTCCTCCGGGACGACGAGGCCGAACAGGCCGAGGTCACCCATCTTGGGCACCAGGTCGGTCGGGAAGAAGGCGGCGGTGTCCCACTTGGCGATGTTGGGCGCGACCTCCTTCTCGGCGAAGTCGCGGACGACCATCCGGAAGTCCTCGTGGTCCTGGCTGAGCTCGAACATCGCTGTTCTCCTGAGATCGTCGCCGCCATCATGCGCTCGTGACGCGTGCTTGACGTTGACGTAAACGTAAAGCACTATCGACCTCATGACAAGTGCGCCGACCTGGACCATCGCCGAGGTGGCGGAGGAGTTCGACGTCACGCACCGGACCGTGCGCCACTACGAGGACCTCGGCCTGATCTCCCCCGAGCGCCGTGGGACGCAGCGGATCTACCACCGTCGGGACCGGACGCGTCTCGGCCTCATCCTGCGGGGCAAGCGACTGGGTTTCCCGCTCGAGGAGATCCGCACGATCATCGACCTGTTCGACGCGCCTCGGGGCCGTCGCGCCCAGCTCGAGTACGTCCTCGGCCAGATCGACGAGCGCCGGGCCGACCTCGACCAGCGGCTGCGGGACATCCAGGACGCCATCGCCGAGCTGGGCGAGTTCGAGCGACGATGCCGTGAGGATCTCGACAAGCTCGCGTGACACGATGGGCCCATGAGCGCCGAAGACACGAAGATCTCCGCCTATGCCCACCCCGAGCGCCTCGTCACCACCGACTGGCTCGCGGAGCAGGTCGCGGCCGGCCGGATCGGCGGCCCCGACGGGATCGTGCTGCTGGAGTCGGACGAGGACGTGCTGCTCTACGAGACCGGTCACATCCCCGGCGCCCTCAAGATCGACTGGCACGCCGACCTCAACGACCAGGTGTCGCGCGACTACGTCGACGGCGCCCGGTTCGCCGAGGTGATGGGCTCGCGCGGGATCCGGCGCGACACGACCGTGGTCATCTACGGCGACAAGAGCAACTGGTGGGCGGCCTACGCGCTGTGGGTCTTCAGCCTCTTCGGGCACGAGGACGTCCGGCTGCTCGACGGCGGCCGTGCCAAGTGGATCGCTGAGGGCCGCGAGCTGACCCGTGACGTGCCGACCGCGACGTCGGTGGACTATCCCGTGGCCGACCGGGACGACGCCCCGATCCGGGCGTTCAAGGACGACGTGCTCGCCCACCTCGGCAAGCCACTCGTCGACGTCCGCTCCCCCGGCGAGTACTCGGGCGAGCTGCTGCACATGCCCGACTACCCGCAGGAGGGCGCGATGCGCGGCGGACACATCCCCGGCGCCAAGTCGGTGCCGTGGGCACGCGCGGCCAACGACGACGGTTCGTTCAAGTCCCGTGAGGACCTCGAGGCGATCTACCTGCAGGAGCAGGGACTCACGCCCTCGGACGACGTGGTCGCGTACTGCCGCATCGGCGAGCGCTCGTCGCACACGTGGTTCGTCCTGACGCACCTGCTGGGTTTCGAGGCGGTGCGCAACTACGACGGTTCGTGGACTGAGTGGGGCAACGCCGTGCGCGTCCCGATCGAGAGGTGAACCCGTGACCGAGACCGCCCTGCCCGCGTCGCTGGCCGAGATCGCCGAGGACTTCCGCTCGGCCAGCAACGACCTCAAGCTGCAGCTGCTGCTGGAGTTCAGTGACGAGCTGCCCGGCCTGCCCGAGCGGTATGCCGGCCACCTCGACCAGCTCGAACGCGTCGACGAGTGCCAGTCGCCGCTCTTCCTCACCGTCGAGGTGGGTGACGGCGCGTCCCTCGACGATCGAGTCGTCAGCCTGTTCTTCGACGCGCCTGCCGAGGCCCCGACGACGCGCGGCTTCGCGGGCATCCTCCGTGAGGGCCTCGACGGCCTCTCCGCAGCCGAGGTGCTCGCCGTGCCCGACGACGCCCCGATGCGATTCGGCCTCGCGGAAGCGGTGTCCCCCCTGCGCATGCGCGGCATGGTCGCGATGCTCGCCCGCATCAAACGCCAGGTCCGCGCCAAGACCGCCACCTGAGTCAGGTCATCGACGGCGCGCTACGTCACTGCTGCACCCCACGCAGCACTGACGTAGCAACCCAGACCCAACCCCCGCCGACCCCTACGTCACTGCTGCACCCCACGCAGCACTGACGTAGCGATCGGGATGGCTCCATGCTTCATGGCTGCCTGTGGAAAACTCGCCGACAGCCGGGTCCACTGTCGGCACGGGCGTGCAACCTGCGTCCATGAGCGAGAGAGCACTTCCCGAGCGCGACGGCGAGGCAGGTCGGTACGTCGTGCGGGTGCGTCGGCTGGCAGACCTCAGCCAGCGTGACCTGGCCGCCCGGGTCGGGCTGTCGCCGAGTACGGTCAGTCGAATCGAGTCCGGGCTCATCGCGCCGACCTTGGACCTCTATGAGCGGATGCTTGCCCTGGCTGAGCTGCGGCTGGCCGTGCTCGACGCCGCGGGTCACGAGGTGACACCGGTCCCGGTCGACACGGTGCGCGACAACCAGGGGCGCCGGTTCCCCGCGCATCTCGACGTGGCGCCCCCGGACGAGGTGCCGTACGAGCGGTGGGCGTTCCCGCGCTACGACCGACCCGACGCGCAGGGCTGGTTCCAGCACCGAACCGCTCGCGACCAGCGTGGTGCCGAGGACGCGCCGCTCCGGGAGCGACCGGCCGACCACCCGACGGAGAACGAGCTCGCCCTGCGACGACGCCTCATGCGCGGCCGACAGCCGCGGGTTGATGCGCCGCCGGCGCCGGATCTCGTGTGTGAGTGCCTCGACGCGTGCTTCGAAGAGGTGTGCGTGACCGAGTGCCCGTGCCAGTGCGAGCCCCAGACCGGCGACCTCTGGCGACGACTCCTCGCTGCCCGGTCGTCAGCCCCCGATGCGAGTGCGGACCTCGTACAGCTCGGGGAAGAAGGTGAGGTCGAGCGCTCGTCGTAGGAAGTCGACGCCCGTCGAGCCTCCGGTGCCCGTCTTCTGCCCGATGGTGCGCTGGACGACCTGGAGGTGACGGAACCGCCACTGCTGGAAGTTGTCCTCGAGATCGACCAGCTCCTCGCACGTCTCGTAGACACCCCAGTGCTCGTTCGGCTGGGCATAGACACCAGCGAAGACGTCGACGAGCCTCTCGTCGAGGCGGTAGGGCTGGGTCCAGTCACGGTCCAGCAGGGCCGACGGCACGGCATACCCACGTCGAGCGAGGTAGGCGAGGAACTCGTCGTAGAGGCTCGGCTCGTGCAACAGCTCGTCGAGCGCCTCCCGGGCTGCCTCGTCGTGCGCAAAGACCGCCACCATGTCGGCGTTCTTGTTGCCGAGCAGGAACTCCACCTCGCGGTACTGCGCCGACTGGAAGCCCGAGCTCGTGGCGAGGAAGGGCCGGATCTCGGCGTACTCGCTCGGCGTCAGCGTCGCGAGCACCGACCACTGGTCCGTGAGCGTGTGCTGGATGTGCTTGACCCGCGCGAGTCGTTTGAGAGCCGGGCCCAGCTGGTCGTCGCGGAGCAGGTTCCTGGCTGAGCGCAGCTCGTGGATCAGCAGCTTCAGCCACAGCTCGGAGGTCTGGTGCTGGATGATGAAGAGCAGCTCGTCGTGCTGTGGCGGCTCGCTCAGCGGTTGCTGCGCACTGAGCAGCGTGTCGAGGCGGAGGTAGTCGCCGTATGACATCTTGCGCGTGAAGTCCCGCTGGATGCCCTCCTCCAGGTCGCGCTTGCTGCGCCGGTCCAGCCCGCCGTGGGCAGCGTTGTCCATGCCCGCGATCCTAGGGGCCGGGTCAGCGCGAGCGCGGGCGGATGCTCACGAGGTGCGAGACGACGCCGGGCACCCATCCGGTCTCACCACGCATCCACCGGGCGCCGACGAGGTTGTGCGGCACGACCACCGTGTCGGCTCGTGCCGCGACCAGCCCCAGGTCGGTGCCGAACACGTCGGTGACGACCGCCCAGTCCCGGGCGCTGTGGCGGGCCAGGTACTCACCGATGGCGACGGCATACGTCTCGACGATGACGTCGGGGCCCTCGCCCGACCCGCCCTCGTCGGACCACCGCCGGAAGGCGGCGTCGTAGTGGGACCCGATGGACGAGAGGTCGTCGACGTCCACGCCCTCCGCAGCCGCGTGCTCGAGTGCGGTGGCGATGCGGGCGCGCTCGTCGTCGCCGAGCGGGTTGGCGACCGGCCGGCCCGTGAAGTCGGGGGTCAGCGCGTCGTCGCCCTCAGCGGCCTCGAACTCGGCGACCGCGGTCGCGTCCGTCGGCACAGAGGTGTCGTCCTTGCTCTTCCGCGAGAACAGTCCCATGCCCGCCAATCTAGTGGCTCGGACGCGACCGGGTCAGGTCAGGCGGGTCAGCCGAAGGTGTCCGGGTCGGGGCCGGTGCGGGTGCCGCGGTCGAGCCCGGCCAGCGCCTCGAGGTCGTCGTCGCCGAGGGCGAACCCGAAGATCTCGACGTTCTCGGCGATCCGCGCCGGGGTGACCGACCGCGTCAGCACGACGTTGCCGAGCTCGACGTGCCAGCGCAGGACGAGCTGGGCGGGGGTGACCTCGTGCTTGGCGGCGAGCTGCGCGACGACCGGGTCGTCGAGCAGGCCGGCGCGGACCGCCAGCGGACTCCACGCCTCGGTGACGATGCCGTGCTCGGCATGGAAGGCGCGGAGCTCGTGCTGCTGGAGGTAGGGGCTCAGCTCGACCTGGTTGACAGAAGGCAGGACGCCGGTCTCGTCGAGCAGTCGCTGCAGGTGCGGCACCTGGAAGTTGCAGACCCCGACGGAGCGGACCCGCCCCTCGCGCTGGAGGTCGAGCATGGCCTTCCACGCGTCGACGTAGGCGTCCTGCTGCGGCGCCGGCCAGTGGATCAGGTAGAGGTCGAGGACGTCGATCCCGAGGCGCTTCATCGAGGCGTCGAAGGCGGCCGGGACGTCCGCGTGGTCGTCGTTCCAGACCTTCGTGGTGACGAAAACGTCGTCGCGGTCGACGTCCTCGCGACCGAGGACACGGCCGACGCCCTCCTCGTTGCCGTAGATGCGCGCCGTGTCGATGTGCCGGTAGCCGACCTCGAGGGCGCGGCCGAAGGCGGCGTCGACGTCCGCGTCCGGGACCTCCCAGACACCGAAACCGACCTGCGGGATGGACAGGCCGGGGGTGGAGGCGTGGCCGAGAGCGAGCGTGGGTGCTGACTGGTGTGTCGTCATGCCACTCACGCTAGGTCGGCGCTGGCACCGGTGATGTGCCGGACCTCACTCTGAGACGACCGGGAATACGCCTGAGGACACAGGGGCGACGCGACGTCGGCCCGATAGAGTCCGAGCCATGCCATCCATCAGCAAGGTCCTGATCGCAAACCGTGGTGAGATCGCCGTCCGCATCGCGCGGGCGTGCACGGACAGCGGGATCGCCTCGGTGGCGGTCTACGCCGAGCCGGACCGGGATGCCCTGCACGTCAAGGTCGCCGACGAGGCGTACGCCCTCGGGGGCTCGACCCCCGGTGAGAGCTACCTCGTCCAGGAGAAGCTGCTCGACATCGCCCGCCGGGCCGGCGCCGACGCCGTGCACCCCGGCTACGGCTTCCTCGCCGAGAACGCGTCGTTCGCCCAGGCCGTGATCGACGCAGGGCTCATCTGGATCGGCCCCGGGCCCGAGGCGATCGACTCCCTCGGCGACAAGGTCAAGGCGCGCCACATCGCGACCAAGGCCGGCGCCCCGCTCGTGCCCGGCACGAAGGACCCGGTCTCCGGCGCCGACGAGGTGGTGGAGTTCGCCAAGGAGCACGGCCTCCCGGTGGCGATCAAGGCGGCCTACGGCGGCGGCGGCCGCGGCCTCAAGGTCGCGCGCGCCATGGAGGAGATCCCCGACCTCTACGACTCGGCGGTGCGCGAGGCCGTGACGGCCTTCGGCCGCGGCGAGTGCTTCGTCGAGCGCTTCCTCGACCACCCGCGCCACGTCGAGACCCAGTGCCTGGCCGACCAGCACGGCAACGTCGTCGTCGTCTCGACCCGCGACTGCTCGCTCCAGCGCCGCAACCAGAAGCTCGTCGAGGAGGCACCCGCGCCGTTCCTCACCGAGGAGCAGCACACCGAGCTGCTGCGCGCGAGCAAGGCCATCCTCAAGGGGGCCGGCTACGTCGGCGCCGGCACGTGCGAGTTCCTCGTCGGGCCGGCCGGTGACATCAGCTTCCTCGAGGTCAACACCCGCCTGCAGGTCGAGCACCCCGTGACCGAGGAGGTCACCGGCATCGACCTCGTGCGCGAGCAGTTCCGCATCGCCAACGGCGAGTCCCTCGACTACGGCGACCCCGAGCCGCACGCCCACTCCATCGAGTTCCGCATCAACGGCGAGGACGCCGGCCGCGGCTTCCTGCCCGCTCCGGGCACCGTGAGCCGGATGGTCGTGCCGCAGGGCCCGGGCGTGCGCTGGGACGCCGGCATCGTCGAGGGCGACACCGTCGCCGGCGCGTTCGACTCGATGATCGCCAAGCTCGTCATCACCGGCCGCACCCGCGAGGAGGCCATCGAGCGCTCCCGCCGCGCCCTGGCCGAGCTGACCATCGAGGGCATGCCGACCGTTGTCCCGTTCCACCGCGCGGTCGTCGCCGACCCGGCCTTCGCGCCGGCCGACGGGAAGCCCTTCACGATCCACACCCGCTGGATCGAGACCGAGTTCGACAACACCATCGAGCCGTATGCCGGGGGCTCGGCCGACGCGGACGAGGCCGAGGAGCGCCAGACCGTCGTCGTCGAGGTCGGCGGCAAGCGCCTCGAGGTCTCGCTGCCCGGGGGCCTCTCCCTCGGTGGCGGCAGCGGCGGCGCAGCGGCGAAGAAGAAGGCGCCCAAAAGGTCCGGTGGCGGCAAGTCCGGGGGCGCCGCCTCCGGCGACTCGCTCACCGCCCCGATGCAGGGCACCATCGTCAAGATCGCCGTCGAGGAGGGCGCGACCGTCGCCGCGGGCGACCTCGTCATCGTCCTCGAGGCGATGAAGATGGAGCAGCCGATCACCGCCCACAAGGCCGGCGTCGTCTCCGGCCTGACCGCGAAGGTCGGCGAGACCGTCACGTCGGGCGCGGTGCTCGCCGAGATCAAGGACGCCGGCGAGGGCTGAGCGCCGCTACACCTGGACGACGACGAAGGGCCGACCCGCCGTGTAGCGGGTCGGCCCTCGTCACGTGGTCCGCCGTCGGTGAGAGCGGACCCTGCTCAGCCCCGGTCCGCGGGCGGGATCTCCGACGGGCCGGGGCTCCCGGGCACGTGCGGGTCGACGGGGGCGGGATCGTTCGGGTCGACCGGGGGCATCGGCTCGACGGGCCCGGGGCCGGGCTCCGGCGTCGGGACCGGCCCGGGCTCCGGGACCGGCTGCGGTGTGGCCGGTGGCTGCGGGGTGCCCGGCGGTGCGGGCGGGACGGGCGGCTCCGGAGCAGCCGGCGGGATCGTGCCCTCGGCGTCGGGCGGCAGGCCGAGCGTCTCCTTCAGCTTGTCGCTGCCCTGGTCGACCTGGTCGGCGTACTTGCCGGCCGTGCGCTCGTTGATGAGCTCCTCGGCCTTGTCGAGTCCCTGCTGGGCCTGCTCGGGATGGCCTTTGACGAAGTCCTTGGCCTTCTGGATCCAGTCGCTCACTGCGTGTGCCTCCACGGTCCGACCTGCTCAGGACCGCCGTCCGACGGCGGGCGGCGACCCCGACGTGACGACGACGCCGTCACGGCTCGACGCTACGCCTCTGGCACACTTCTCATGTGCTTGCGACCCTCCCGACCGCGACGACCGCCCAGCCCGTCTTCTCGGTGACGAACCTCGTCATCCTCGTCATCCTCGGCGCGATCTTCTACCCGCTCCAGAAGAAGCTTCGCGAGTCGGCGTCCCGTCGCCGGCGCGAACGTTGGGCCGAGGAGGATCGCCTCGCCGAGCTCGAGCGCGAGGAGCGTGACCGGCCGCCGTCGACGGATGAGCCCGGCTGATCAGTCGGACTGGTGCAGCTGGCGCGCGGCCTCGGCGATCGAGCCGGACAGCGACGGATAGACCGTGATGGTGCTCGACACCTGGTCGACGCTGAGCCGGTTCTGCACGGCGAGCGCCACGGGGTAGATCAGCTCGGACGCCTTGGGGGCCACGACGACGCCGCCGAGCACCGTGCCGTAGCCCTTGCGGCAGAAGAGCTTGACGAAGCCGTCGGAGATGCCCTGCATCTTGGCGCGCGGGTTGCGGCCGAGCGGCAGCGTCACGGACTCCACGTCCTGGGACTCGTCGGCGGCGTTCTGGCTGATGCCGACGGTCGCGATCTCGGGCTCGGTGAAGACGTTGGCGGCGACCCCGCGCACGTTGAGGGGCGACACGGCGTCGCCGAGCGCGTGCCACATGGCGATGCGACCCTGCATGGCCGCCACGGACGCCAGGGGCAGCACCCCCGTGCAGTCGCCGGCGGCATACACCCCCGGGGCGCTGGTGCGCGAGACCCGGTCGACCTGGATGTGCCCGGAGGGGCTGAGCTCGACACCGGCCTCCTCGAGACCCAGTCCCGCCGTGTTGGGCACGGACCCGACGGCGAGCAGGGCGTGCGAGCCCTCGACGGCGCGCCCGTCGACGAGAGTGACGACGACGCCGTCGGCAGTGCGCTCGACCGAGGCGGCCCGCGACTTGTTGAGCACCTCCATGCCGCGCTTGCGGAAGACGTCCTCAATGACGGTGGCGGCGTCGGCGTCCTCGCCCGGCAGCACCCGGTCGCGGGACGACACGAGGACGACCTGCGAGCCGAGGCCGAGGTAGGCCTGCGCGAGCTCGGCGCCGGTGACGCCGGACCCGATGACGACGACGCGCTCGGGCAGCTCGTCGAGGGAGTAGATCTGCTGCCAGGTCAGGATCCGCTCGCCGTCGGGGCGCATCGTGTCCATGACCCGGGGTGCGGCGCCGGTGGCGAGGAGGACGACGTGGGCGGGCAGCTCGCTCGTCGTGCCGTCCGCGAGCTCGGCGACGACGCGCTCGCGGCCCACGATCCGGGCCGTGCCGCGCAGCACGGTGACGCCGACCTGCTCGAGGCTGCCCTGGATGTCAGCGCTCTGCGCGGCGGCGAGCTCGAGGATCCGGCCGTTGACGGTGTGCGGCTGGGCAACGGCGTCGGAGACCTCGTCGCCGTCGTCGTCCTGCAGCCGCACACCGAGGTGTGACGCCGTCCGGAAGTCGGACATGTAGTCGGCGGTGGCGATGAGGGCCTTGCTCGGCACGCAGTCGGTGAGCACGGCGGCCCCGCCGAGGCCGTCCTTCTCGACGACGGTGACCTGGGCGCCGAGCTGGGCGGCGACGAGGGCCGCCTCGTAGCCTCCGGGGCCGCCGCCGATGATGACAACCGACGTCTCGCGCGTGATCACGGGGTCCATCCAACCATCCCGGGGAGCGGCGCCGACCGGGCCCCGGAGGCTGCCGAGGATTCGTGCCGGCGCGCGGACGACCTCGCTAGAGTCCTCAGCGTGACCCGTTCCCACCGTGATCTCAGTGACCCCGCCACCGACCCCTTCGACGTCGCCGCCGACGCGGCCGCCGTCATCGCGGAGCGCACCGGCGTCGACCACCACGACGTCGCGCTCGTGCTCGGCTCGGGGTGGGGCCAGACGGCCGACCTCATCGGCGAGACGCTCGCGACGGTCGACAACGCCGACGTGCCGGGCTTCCACGCGGCCGCCGTCGCGGGCCACTCGGGCAGCATGCGCTCGGTCGCCATCGGTGACACCGGGCGGCGCGCCCTCGTCTTCGGCACGCGCACCCACTTCTACGAGGGCCGCGGCGTGCGCGCCGTCGTCCACGGGGTGCGCACGGCCAAGGCCGCGGGGTGCGGGACCATCGTGCTCACCAACGGCTGCGGCGGCCTCAACCCGGCGTGGCGTCCCGGCACCCCGGTCCTCATCCGCGACCACATCAACCTCACGGCCCACTCCCCCATCGAGGGCGCCAACTTCGTCGACCTCACCGACCTCTACACGCCGCGCCTGCGCGACATCGCGCGCGAGGTGGATGGCGACCTCGACGAGGGCGTCTACGTCCAGTTCCGCGGGCCGCACTACGAGACGCCGGCCGAGGTGCAGATGGCCAAGGTGATCGGCGGCGACCTCGTTGGCATGTCCACGACGCTCGAGGCCATCGCGGCCCGCCAGAGCGGCCTCGACGTCCTCGGCATCTCGCTCGTGACGAACCTCGCCGCCGGGATCTCCGACCAGCCGCTCAGCCACGCCGAGGTGCTCGAGGCGGGTCAGGCGGCCGCCGAACGCTGCGGGCGCCTGCTCGCCGACGTCGTGGGTCGCCTCTGATGACCGCCCCCGACACCGCCGAGACGTTGTATGCCGCTGCGCGGGCCTGGCGCGACGACGACCCCGACCCGACGACGCGAGCCGAGCTCGACGCCGTCCTCGCCCGCGCGTCGGAGGGCGACGAGGCGGCGGCCGCCGACCTAGCCGACCGCATGTCCGGTCTGCTCGAGTTCGGCACGGCCGGGCTGCGTGGCGCCCTCGGCGCCGGCCCCAACCGGATGAACCGCAGCGTCGTCATCCGAGCGGCAGCCGGCCTCACGGCATACCTCAAGGCCGAGGGCCGGGCCGGCGAGTCGCCGACGGTCGTCATCGGCTTCGACGCGCGCTACAACTCCGACGTCTTCGCCCGCGACACCGCGGCCGTCGTCGTCGCCGCCGGGGGCCGCGCGCTGCTGCTCCCCCAGCCGCTGCCGACCCCCGTCCTCGCCTTCGCCATCCGCCACCTCGGCGCCGACGCCGGCGTCATGGTCACCGCGAGCCACAACCCGCCGCAGGACAACGGCTACAAGGTCTACCTCGGGGACGGCAGCCAGATCGTGCCGCCGGCAGACAGCCAGATCGCCGCCCACATCGCGCGGGTGGAGCGGGTGGCCGACGTGCCGCGCGCCGCAGACGGGTGGAAGACGCTGGGCGACGACCTCGTCGAGCACTACGTCGACGCCGTCGTGAGCGTCGTCGACCCCGCCTCGCCGCGAGACCTGCGCACGGTCCACACGAGCCTGCACGGCGTCGGGCACACGACGGTGCACACCGCCTTCGTCCAGGCCGGCTTCCCGGCTCCGGTCGTCGTCGACGAGCAGGCGGTGCCCGACCCGGACTTCCCGACCGTCGCCTTCCCCAACCCCGAGGAGAAGGGCGCCATCGACCTCGCGCTCGCCCGCGCCCGTGCGGTCGGGTGCGACCTCGTCATCGCCAACGACCCCGACGCCGACCGGTGCGCGGCGGCGGTCCTGGACCCGGCGCTCGGGGACTGGCGGATGCTGCGGGGCGACGAGGTCGGCGCGCTCCTCGGGGCCCACATCGTGCGACGGGGCGTCTCTCGGCGCGACGTCTTCGCCAACTCGATCGTGTCCTCGCGCCTGCTCGCGTCGATCGCCAAGGCGGCCGGGCTGCGCCACGAGGAGACCCTGACCGGCTTCAAGTGGATCTCGCGGGTCGACCGCCTGCGCTACGGCTACGAGGAGGCCCTCGGCTACTGCGTCGCGCCGCAGATCGTGCGCGACAAGGACGGCGTCAGCGCCGCCCTGCTGCTCGCCGAGCTCGCAGCCACGCAGAAGGCCGAGGGCCGCACCCTCACCGACCTGCTCGACGAGCTCTACGTCGAGCACGGGGTGCACGCCACCGACTCCTTCTCCGTGCGGGTGTCGGACCTCGCCCAGACGGAGACGCTCATGGCCCGCCTCCGGGCCGAGCCGCCGACGACCGTGGCCGGCGTCGAGGTCACCCGCACCGACGACCTGAGCCGCGGGGACGGCGGGCTGCCGCCGACCGAGGGGCTGCGCTACCACCTCGCCGACCGCTCCCGGGTCATCGTCCGTCCGAGCGGCACCGAGCCCAAGGTCAAGGTCTACCTCGAGGTCATCGAACCCGTCGCGACGGCGGCCACGCTGGCGGAGTCACGCGCGGTGGCCGAGACCCGTCTCGCCCGTGTCCGCGCCGACTTCGAGCCCCTGACGTCCCTCTGAGGGGTGCCACCTGCGTACGCCCCTGATGTGGGCGTGCGCGGGCGGCGAGGTCAGACGACGAAGGTCCCGAGGACGAAGAAGGCGGTGGCGGCCAGCAGCAGGCCGACGGCCACCGGGTCCCACATCTGGTGGGCGATGCGCGGGGTGCGGCCGTCCTTGCGCCTGCGATCGGCGCCGATGCGCTCCTCGACCTCGGCGGCGACCGCCTGCGCCTCGACCTTCGAGGTCGACGGCGTCTCGGTGGTCCCCTTGCCGCGGACCTTGTTGGCCCCGAGGGTCAGCAGGCCGCGACCGTGCCTCGGCCGACCGGGATCGGCCGGAACCCCCCACGCGGTGTAGCGCCGGCCCTCGACGACGAGCTCGAGCGCCCAGCGCGAGCGGACCTCGGTGATGGCCGGCCACGTGACGTCGACGACGCGCAGCGGGTTGACGAGACGGATCCCCTCGGCGTGGATGACGGCGCAGGGCCGGACGACGAAGAGCCAGATCAGCACGAGGGCGAGCACGACGGTCGAGATGAGGGTCCAGCTGCGTGGCGCGGTGAGCAGGGCCGGGATGAGCAGGGCGAGCCCGGCGAGACCACCGAGGACGCCGACGACGACCGCGGACTGGGGACGCAGGGTCCGCGCGTCGCGCAGCTCAGGCTCACGGTCGGCACGCTCGGGCTCCGTGACGGGCGGCTCGGCCGGCGGCTCGGCGGGCGGCTGGGGCACTTCGGGACTCACGGTCAGACTCTCTCACGCGTCACGGCCCGTCTCATCAGGCGGATAGACTCCGGTGGTGACAGTTAGCACCACGACGCGCACCGCGCAGGACCTCACCGCCCAGGCGCGGGACGTCCTCGGGGTGTCACGCCTGACCAACCATGCCCTGACCTCGTGGCTGCACGGCCTGCCCGGTGTCGACCAGGTCGGCTGCGAGGCGCGTGCCGCCGCCCTCGGCACCCGCTCGGTCAAGACGACGAGCAAGGCCTGGGCCATCGACACCGCCATCGGGATGATCGACCTGACGACGCTCGAGGGCTCCGACACCGTCGGCAAGGTGCGATCGCTGTGCGCCAAGGCCCTCGTGCCCGACCCGCTCGACCCGACGACGCCCCGGCCCGCGGCCGTCTGCGTCTACGGCGACATGGTCGCCACCGCGAAGGCGGCCCTCGGCGACAGCGGCATCCACGTGGCGGCGGTCGCGACGGCCTTCCCCTCGGGCCGCGCGAGCATGGCCGTCAAGCTCGCCGACACCCGCGACGCCGTCGAGGCCGGCGCCGACGAGATCGACATGGTCATCGACCGGGGCGCGTTCCTCTCGGGCGACCACCTCACGGTCTTCAACCAGATCGCCGAGGTGAAGGCCGCCTGCGGCACCGCCCACCTCAAGGTGATCATGGAGACCGGCGAGCTCGTCACCTACGACAACGTCCGCCGCGCGTCCTACCTCTCGATGCTCGCGGGCGCCGACTTCATCAAGACGTCCACCGGCAAGATCCAGCCCGCGGCCACGCTGCCCGTCACCCTGATCATGCTCGAGGCCGTGCGCGACTGGCGCGACCTCACGGGCAGCCAGGTCGGCGTCAAGCCGGCTGGCGGCATCAAGACCACCAAGGACGCCATCAAGTACCTCGTCATGGTCAACGAGATCGCCGGCGACGACTGGCTCTCGCCCGAGTGGTTCCGCTTCGGGGCCTCGAGCCTGCTCAACGACCTCCTCCTGCAGCGCCAGAAGCTCACCACGGGTGCCTACTCCGGCGCCGACTACGTGACGATCGACTGACCCGCTCCCCACGACAGCGCCTCACACGACCGCGCCCACGAAAGACATCCTGATGCCGAAGTTCGAGTACGCCCCCGCGCCGGAGTCGCGCGCCATCGTCACGATCGAGAAGTCCTACGGCCTCTTCATCGACGGCGGCTTCACGCGCCCCAAGGCGACCTTCCCGACGATCAACCCCGCGGACGAGACGGTCCTCGCCGAGGTGAGCCAGGCCGGCCCCAAGGACGTCGACAAGGCCGTCGCCGCCGCCCGGCGCGCCTATGACGGCGTCTGGGGCCGGATGAGCGGCGCCGAGCGGAGCAAGTACCTCTTCCGTATCGCCCGCATCCTGCAGGAGCGCGCCCGCGAGTTCGCCGTGCTCGAGTCGCTCGACAACGGCAAGCCGATCAAGGAGACGCGCGACTTCGACGTCCCGACGGCCGCCGCGCACTTCTTCTACCACGCGGGCTGGGCCGACAAGCTGGAGTATGCCGGCCTCTCCACTCCCGGGAGCGCCCCCGCTCGCGCGCACGGCGTCGTCGGGCAGATCATCCCCTGGAACTTCCCGCTGCTCATGCTCGCGTGGAAGGTCGCGCCGGCCCTGGCCACCGGCAACACCGTCGTGCTCAAGCCCGCCGAGACGACGCCGCTCAGCGCCCTGCTCTTCGCCGAGGTCTGCCAGCAGGCCGAGCTGCCCGCCGGTGTCGTCAACATCGTCACCGGCGACGGACGCACGGGCCAGGCGCTCGTCGAGCACCCGGACGTCGACAAGATCGCATTCACCGGCTCGACCGAGGTCGGCAAGACCATCGCCCGGTCCATCGCCGGCACGGCCAAGAAGGCCACCCTCGAGCTCGGCGGCAAGGCCGCGAACATCATCTTCGACGACGCCCCGATCGAGCAGGCCGTCGAGGGCATCGTCGGCGGCATCTTCTTCAACCAGGGTCAGGTCTGCTGCGCCGGGTCGCGCCTGCTCGTGCAGGAGAACATCCACGACCAGGTCATCGCCAAGCTCAAGCGGCGGCTCCAAACGCTGCGCGTCGGCGACCCGCTCGACAAGAACAGCGACCTCGGCGCGATCAACTCGCGCGAGCAGCTCGACCGCATCACGGCCCTTGTCGACGCGGGTGTCGCCGAGGGCGCCGAGCGGTGGAGCCCGGCCTGCACGCTGCCGACCAAGGGCTTCTGGTACCCCCCGACGCTGCTCACCGGCGTCTCGCAGACCCACCGGGTCGCGACGGAGGAGATCTTCGGGCCGGTGCTGACCGTGCTGACCTTCCGCACGCCCCAGGAGGCGGTCGCAAAGGCGAACAACACGGCATACGGCCTCTCCGCGGGTGTTTGGACCGAGAAGGGCTCGCGCATCCTCTGGATGGCCGACCAGCTCAAGGCCGGCGTCGTCTGGGCCAACACCTTCAACCGCTTCGACCCCAGCTCGCCCTTCGGCGGCTACAAGGAGTCCGGGTACGGCCGCGAGGGCGGTCGGCACGGGCTGGAGGCCTACGTGACCACTGCCCCTGCGACCCTGACGGGAGCCACCCGATGAGCCGCCTCGACGTGCGCAAGACCTACAAGCTCTACATCGGCGGGAAGTTCCCCCGCAGCGAGTCCGGCCGCTCGTACGAGGTTGTCTCGGCCTCCGGGCAGTTCCTCGCCAACGCCTCGATGGGCTCGCGCAAGGACGTGCGCGACGCGGTCGTCGCCGCCCGTGGCGCGTTCCCGGGCTGGGCGGGAGCCACCGCGTTCAACCGCGGGCAGGTGCTCTACCGCGTCGCCGAGGTGCTCGAGGGGCGCCGGGCCCAGTTCGTCGACGAGATCAGTGCCGGCGAGGGCCTCACGTCCCGCGCGGCCTCCGCCGTCGTCGACGCCGCGGTCGACCGCGTCGTCTGGTATGCCGGGTGGACCGACAAGATCGCCCAGGTGCTCGGCAACCTCAACCCGGTCGCGGGGCCCTACTTCAACGTCTCGGCGCCCGAGCCGACCGGAGTCGTGGGCGTGCTTGCGCCGCAGGCCTCCTCGCTGCTCGGGCTCGTCTCTGTCGTCGCCCCGGTCATTGCCACGGGCAACACCGCGGTCGTCGTCACGTCGGCCGACCGGCCGCTGCCGGCCATCACCTTCGGCGAGGTGCTCGCCACCTCCGACGTCCCGGGCGGCGTCGTCAACCTCATCACCGCGCGCACCGCCGAGGTCGCCTCGTGGCTGGCCTCCCACCGGGACGTCAACGCCATCGACCTGACCGGTGTCGCCGGCGCCGAGGGCGTCGACTGGGCCGCTCTCGAGGCGGACGCGGCCGGCAACCTCAAGCGCGTCCTGCGGCCCGCCGTGCAGGACGGCGACACCGTCGAGCCCGACTGGACCGCCGACCCGGGCCTGTCCCGCATCCGCGCCTTCGTCGAGACGAAGACCGTCTGGCACCCCAAGGGTCTCTGAACCGGTGGGCGGAGGCGAGGCGTCGGTCGACCACCGCAGCGGTGGTCCCGAGGGTGACCCACCCGGGCGTCCCGGGCGGCGCCGCGTCATCCTCCTGACCGGTCCCAGCGGGGCCGGCAAGAGCCGCCTGTCGGCTCGGCTCAGCGCCGCGCACGGGTGGCCCGTCGTGCGCCTGGACGACTTCTACCGCGAGGACCACGACCCGAGGCTGCCCCGCTCCCCCCTGGGGATCCCGGACTGGGACCACCCCGACTCCTGGGACACGGAGTCCGCGGTCGACGCCCTGCGTCAGCTCGTCGACGAGGGCCGGGTCGAGGTGCCCGTCTACGACATCGGCGCGTCCGCGGTGACGGGCCGGCACGTGCTCGAGGCGCGCCCCACCGACTACGTCCTCGCCGAGGGGCTCTTCGCCGGCCGGCTGGTGGAGCGGCTCCGTCGTGAGGGGTTGCTCGCCGACGCCCTGTGCGTGCGGCAGAACCGCACCCTGACGGCCCTGCGCCGCTTCGTGCGCGACCTGTCCGAGCGACGCAAACCGCCGCACATCCTGCTGCGCCGTGGACTTGCCCTGTGGCGCGACGAGCCCCACGTCGTCGCCGAGGCCCAGGCCGACGGGGCGCGGTGCATCCACCCGCGCCAGGCCGAGGCCGAGCTCGGGACGCTGCTACGGGCGGGCACCACGCCGTGAGGCTCGTCGGCCTGCTCGGCGGGATGAGCTGGGAGTCGAGCGCGGTGTACTACCGCCTGGCCAACGAGCTCGTGCGGGAGCGGGTCGGCGGGCTCGCCTCCGCCCGGCTGCTGCTCCACTCCGTCGACTTCGCCGAGATCGAGCGTCTCCAGGCCGGGGACCGGTGGGACGAGGCCGGCGCGCTGCTCGCGACTGCCGCGGCCGGGCTCGAGGCCGGCGGGGCCGAGCTGCTCGTCCTGTGCACCAACACGATGCACCGGGTGGCTCCCGCCATCGAGGCTGCGGTCTCGATCCCGCTGCTGCACATCGGTGACGTGACGGCTGCCGCGGTGCGCGCGGCGGCCATCGGCCGGGTGGGCCTGCTCGCGACGGCATACACGATGGAGCAGACGTTCCTGCGTGACCGTCTCGCCAGCCACGGGCTCACGGTCATCGTCCCCGACGCGGAGGACCGCGGTCTGGTCCACCGCGTCATCTACGACGAGCTGTGCCTCGGCATCGTCACCGAGGAGTCCCGGCAGGCCTACCGACAGGTGATCGGGCGGCTGGTGGCCGCCGGCGCGGAGGGGATCATCCTCGGCTGCACGGAGATCGAGCTCCTTGTGGACGAGTCCGACTCGGCCGTGCCCGTCTTCCCGACCACCCGCCTGCACGTCGAGGCCGCGGTCACAGCGGCGCTCGATCCCGCCTGACGGCGCCCGTCGTATGCCGTGTGCCGTGGCCGCCGGGCCGAGGTGACGGCGGGTGCGTCAGTAGCCGAGGGCGGCATACCCCGGCTTGATGACGCCGTCGATGAGCTCGAGACGCTCGTCGAAGGGGATGAAGGCCGACTTCATCGCGTTGATGGTCACCCAGCGCAGGTCCTCGAGGGTCCAGCCGGCCTCGTCGCACAGCAGCGTGGCCTCCCTGGTCATCGACGTGTCGCTCATGAGGCGGTTGTCGGTGTTGAGGGTGACGCGGAAGCGCAGGCGGCGCAGGAGTGTGATCGGGTGCAACGCGATGGACAGGGCCGCCGAGGTCTGCAGGTTGCTGCTGGGGCACATCTCCAGGGGGATGCGCTTGTCCCGCACGTAGGCCGCGAGCCGACCCAGCCGCACCCGATCGAGCTCCAGCGACGTCAGCGCCGCCGGGTCGTCCTGGTTGCCCTCGACCCACTCGGCGAAGGGTGAGCCGTCGATGGTGATGTCGTCGACGATCCGCACCCCGTGGCCGAGCCGATCCGCGCCGCACCACTGGATGGCTTCCCAGATCGACGGCAGACCGAAGGCCTCGCCCGCGTGGATGGTGAAGTGGAAGTTCTCGCGACGGAGGTACTCGAACGCGTCGAGGTGACGGGTGGGCGGGTAGCCCGCCTCGGCTCCGGCGATGTCGAAGCCCGAGACGCCCTGGTCGCGGTAGCGGATCGCGAGCTCGGCGATCTCGGTGGACTTGGCGGCGTGCCGCATGGCCGTCAGCAGCGACGTGACCCGGATGGGGTGGCCCGCAGCCGCAGCCTTGGCCTCGCCGTCGCGCAGGCCGGCGTTGACCGCCTCGACGACGCCCTCGAGCGTCAGGCCACGCGTCAGGTGCTGCTCGGGGGCGTAGCGGCTCTCGGCGTAGACGACGCCGTCGCCGGCGAGGTCCTGCGCGCACTCGCTGGCGACGCGGAAGAGGCCCTCCCGGGTCTGCATGACGGCCAGGGTGTGGTCGAACGTCTCGAGGTAGCGCGGCAGGGAGCCGGAGTCGGCGCTCTCCCGGAACCAGGTGCCCAGCGCCCCGGCCTCGGAGGCCGGAAGGGCGTCGTAGCCGACGTCCGCGGCCAGCTCGATGATGGTCTGCGGACGGAGGCCGCCGTCGAGGTGGTCGTGCAGCAGGACCTTGGGTGCCTGTTGCAGGTCGTGGACGCTCATCCGCTGGCTCACGCCTGCGTTCCGGCGGAGTCCTCGTCCCGGTGCACCGTCTCGGGGCTGAAGGCCGGGAGGCAGACCGCGACGTACTCCGCCCCTTCGGGGCCACACGAGTAGCGGATGCGCTCTCCCCCACGCGTGACGACGGACTGTCCGGCGGTCACCTCGAGGGCGCCACCGTCATGGTCGACGATCACCGCCCCCGCGAGAACGAGCGTGATCTCGTCGAACTCGGGGGTCTGGAAGGGCTCGGACCAGCCGGCAGGTGCGACCATGCGGGCCACCGAGACCGACGACTGCAGACCTGCGGCGGGGGTGTTGACGGCGCCGACGTGCTCGTCGATGACCTTGCCACCGGGAACGGGGATACGGGTCGGAGAGGGGATGAGTTCAGGCACGATCCCAACCCTAGACCCAGACGCAGGCCGGGGGAAAAGGGTCTGGATATGCGACAACCCCGCCAGCGGGGCTGGCGGGGTTGTCGTGAATGTGTGTCCGGCTGCGTCCTACTCTCCCACACCGTCACCAGTGCAGTACCATCGGCGCTGAAGGGCTTAGCTTCCGGGTTCGGAATGGAGCCGGGCGTTTCCCCTTCGCTATGACAGCCGAAACTCTATGGAGATATCAAATYMAGTGGGTGGTGTTCCCGTTTGTATCTCGGGAACCGCACAGTGGACGCGTAGCATCTTTGTAAGTCAAGTTATCGGCTTATTAGTACCGGTCAGCTCCACACATTGCTGTGCTTCCACATCCGGCCTATCAACCCAGTAGTCTAGCTGGG
>NZ_JBFRFG010000018.1:0-90250 GCF_052114705.1 Terrabacter sp. 2YAF2 | reverse complement strand
CATGGCCGGTCGGGCGATCCAGACGATCAGCAGGGCCAGTCGCGGGAACACGCCGGCCAACAGCACGAACAGGCAGCCCATGGCCTGATCCTCTCCTCGATGTCACCTCCAACGCTCTCGCCCAGACGGCGAGGCCGGCGTCACCCGGAGAGGGTGATCGGGGACTCGCTCCTCGGATGCGAGATCGGTCCTGTGTCGAGTCGACGCCAGCAGGTGTGCCGAAGGAACGACCGTCTGCTCACTCCCGGGTCGTGCGACGCCGGTCGAGGACGTAGCGGCGCAGGACGTTGCGTCCCGTCCCCCAGATGCCGTGCCGGAAGAGCAGGACGATGAGCACGAAGATCGTGCCGGTGATCAGGCCGATGCCCTCGAAACCCGAGCTGGCGAGGTAGTCCTCGAGGGTCACGACGACGCCGGCACCGACGAGGCCGCCCCAGAGGGTGCCGATGCCGCCGAGCACCGTGATGAGCACGACCTTGCCCGACGTCGTCCACATCAGCTCCTGGAGCGAGGCGAACTGGTGGCTCACCGCGAAGACGCCGCCGGCGAGACCTGCGAGACCCGCCGAGATGATGAACGCCGTGATCTTGTAGCGCTCGACGTCGTACCCGAGGGCGCGAGCGCGCGCCGGGTTGTCGCGTACGGCCGTCAGCACCCGGCCGAAGGGCGAGTTGACGACGCGCCAGGCCACCAGGATGCCGAGCAGGATCAGCACGGCCCCGACGTAGTAGAAGTAGAACGGGTCGGTCTCGACGGACTCGATGCCGAAGAAGTTCCTTGGGATGCCCTGCAGGCCGTTCTCGCCACCGGTGAGGTCGCGGGCCTGGTTGGCGACGAAGTAGAGCATCTGCGCGAAGGCGCAGGGTGATCATGGCGAAGTAGATGCCCGTGCGCCGCACCGAGAGGTAGCCGATCGGCCACGCGATGAGCATCGAGAAGACGGCGCCGCCCAGCACCGCGACCGGGAACGGCACGCCCCAGTGGGTGGCGATGAGGCCGGTGCAGTACGCCGAGCCGCCCCAGAACGCGGCGTGCCCGAAGCTGAGCAGCCCGGTGAAGCCGAGGAGCAGGTCGACGCTGATCGCGAAGAGGCCCCAGCACAGGATGTCCATCGCGACGGGCGGGTAGATCCAGTACGGCAGCATCACGAGCACGGCGAGCCCGGCCAGGAGCAGGACGTAGCGCAGCGGGTTACGGCGCGAGAGGATCGAGGGCTGGGCCAGGTCGACGTCGACCTTGGCGGTCATCTGCTCGCTCATGCGACCTCCTCC
The DNA here is from genome assembly GCF_052114705.1 of Terrabacter sp. 2YAF2. NCBI lineage: Bacteria > Bacillati > Actinomycetota > Actinomycetes > Micrococcales > Intrasporangiaceae > Terrabacter > Terrabacter sp. 2YAF2. The sequence goes on along the minus strand of NZ_JBFRFG010000018.1, from coordinate 88,979 downwards.
CGTCCGAAGAGGCCCGAGGGCCGGACGAGGACAACGAGCGCCATCAGGACGAAGATGACGATCTGGGCGTAGGCGGGGGCGTAGGCGACGCCGTAGGCCTCGACGAGGCCCACGAGGAAGCCGGCGACGACCGCGCCGAGGATGGAGCCGAGGCCGCCGATGACGACGACGGCGAAGAGGATGATGATGAAGTTGCTGCCCATCTCGGCGGTGATCGCACGGGTGGGGGCGGCCAGGACGCCCGCGAGGCCCGCGAGGGCGATGCCGAAGCCGAAGACGGGCGTCACCCACCGGCCGACGTTGATGCCGAGTGCTCGCGTGCGCTCGGGCGCCTCGGTCGAGGCGCGCACGATCATGCCGATCCGCGTCCTCGTCAGGAGCAGCCCGACGGCCACGCAGACGACGACCGAGAAGAGGCACGCGAAGATCGCGTACGTCGAGAGGTTGACGCTGCCGATGTTGATCTGGCCACCGAGGCCGGCCGGTACCTCGTACGGCAGACCGGAGACGCCGTAGCGCTGCTTGACAGCCTCGACGAGAACCAGCGTGAGCCCGAAGGTGAGCAGGAAGTTGTACATCGGGTCGAGCGCGAGGAGCCAGCGCACGAGCAGCCGCTCCATGAGCACGCCGAAGCCGAACATGAGGATCGGCACGACGACGAGCGCCGGCCAGAAGCCGATGTGCAGCTCACCGAGCAGTACGGCGGAGAGGACGGCGCCGAGCATGTAGCAGGCACCGTGGGAGAAGTTGACGACCCCGAGGACGCCGAAGATGACGGCGAGCCCGAGCGCGGACAGCGCGTAGAAGCCGCCGGCGGCGAGCCCCTGGAGGGTGTACTGGATGAATTCGCTCATGTCTCTCGCTCGTTCGCGGTCGATCGGTGCGGGCACGCCCCTGACTGGAGCGGGAGCTCTGCGCTGGTATGCCGTCCGGTGCGTCCTCGTGGACGCCACCGGGCGGCATACCCGCGGGCAGGTCAGCTCATCTGGCAGGCGGGGTTCGGCTCGCCGTAGGCCTCGGCCGCCGGGATGGTCTTGACGATGTCCTCGAAGTCCCAGTCCTGCGACGCCGACGACTTGACCTTCGCCAGGTAGACGTCGTGGATCACCGCGTGGTCGGCCTTGCGAACCTCGCCGTTGCGCAGGAAGAGATCGTTGATCTTCTTGCCCTCGAGCTGGGAGATGACGGCGTCGGTGCTGTCCGTCCCGGCCGCCTGGACGGCCTCGAGGTAGTTGAGCGCGGCCGAGTAGTTGGCGGCGTGGACGAACGAGGGGCGCGTGTTGGTCTTGGCCTGGAAGCGGTCGGCCCACGCCTTGTTCTGCGCGTCGAAGTTCCAGTACCACGGGTCGGTGAACTGGGTGCCGGCGAACTGGTCGACGCCGAGCGTGTGGATGTCGGTGATGAACATGAGGCCGACGGCGAGGGTGACCTTGCCCCGGAGCGGGCTCTGGTTGAACTGCTTGACGAAGTTGATGAGGTCACCGCCGGCGTGCATCGAGCCGATGACCTTCGGGTTGCCCTCGCCCGCCTTGGTGATGAAGGTGGCGAAGTTGTCGCTCGGGAACGGCGAGGCGATCGACTGCCCGACCGTGCCGCCAGCGGCCGTGATCTCCTTCGTGAAGGACTTGTTCATGTCCTGGCCGAAGGCGTAGTCGGGGTAGACGATGTTCCACGACGTGCCGCCGGCCTTGGTGACGGCGCTGGCCGTGCCGCGCGCCAGCACGGCGGTGTTGTAGGCCCAGTGGAAGGTGTACTTGTTGCACTTGGCGCCGGTGAGCGCGGTCGTGCCCGCGCCGATGTTGATGTAGAGCTTCTTCTTGGCCTGGGCCTGGGTGGCGACGGCGAGCGCTGCCGCGGAGTTGGGCACGTCGAGGATGACGTCGGCCTTCTGGCGGTCGTACATCTCCTGGGCCTTGGAGTTGGCGATGTCGGCCTTGTTCTGGTGGTCGGCCTGGACGATCTCGATGTCCTTGGCCACCGCCTTGTCGCCGTACTTCTTCTTGTAGTCGTCGATCGCGAGCTGGATGGCCGCGGCCGAGTTGGGACCGGAGACGTCCTTGTAGACCCCCGACTGGTCGTTGAGCAGACCGATGACGACCTTGTCGTCGGAGAGCTTGCTCGAGCCGCCCGACTGGGGGCCGCCGGCCCCGCCGCACGCGGCGAGCGCGAGCGTCGCGGTCGCCGCGATCGCGATGGTGCCCTGGACTGTCCTGCTACGCATGTCTGCTCCTGGTTGATGACGAGGTGGGACGGGGTGGGTGGCGTGTGCTTGTCGTGCGCGCGGAAGTCCGGCCGCGCTGCCGGGCCTACATGCCGAGGTAGCTGAGCAGCTCGCCCTCGCGTGCCCGGAAGTCGTCGTTGCCGAGGTGTTCGACGACCTCTCCCTGCGCGAGCAGGTAGTGCCTGTCGGCGACCGTCGAGGCGAACTTGACGTTCTGCTCGACGAGGAGCACGCCGACCCCGTGGCCCTTGATCTCGCGGATGATCTCGCCGATGCGCTGGACGATGACGGGGGCCAGGCCCTCGCTCGGCTCGTCGAGCAGCAGGAGGCGGGAGCCCATCCGCAGGACCCGGGCCATGGCGAGCATCTGCTGCTCGCCCCCCGACAGCTTGGTGCCGGGGAAGTCGCGGCGTTCGTGCAGCACCGGGAAGAACTCGTAGACGCGCTCGAGCGGCCACGCGTCCGGGTGGACAACGGGCGGCAGCATCAGGTTCTCGGCGACGGTGAGGCTCGCGTAGATGCCGCGGTCGTCGGGCACCCAGCCGATGCCGGCGCGGGCGCGGGCGTCGGCCGAGCGCTTGGCCAGGTCGCTGCCGTCGAAGGTGATGGCGCCCTCGGTCTGCCGGTGCAGCCCCATGACCGAGCGCAGCAGGGTCGTCTTGCCGGCGCCGTTGCGGCCGACGAGGGTGACCACCTCACCGGGAGCGACGTCGATGCTGACGTCGGTGAGCACGCGCGCCTCGCCGTACCATGCCGAGAGCGCAGATACTTCGAGCATGCGCGGGGACGACTGTCCCCCAGCGGAATTCGTGACGGCAGTTGCCACGCCGGCTTTGTCACTCATGGGCTGCTCCGAGGTATGCCGTGATGACCCGCTCGTCAGCGCGCACCTGCTCGTAGGGTCCCTCCGCGAGCACCTGCCCCGACTGGAGCACGGTGACGCGGTCGGCGAGCGATCCGACGACGTGCATGTTGTGGTCGACGAAGACGACGGTGCGGCCCGCCGCGAGCTGCTTGACGAGGGCGATGGTCCGGTCGACGTCCTCGATGCCCATCCCCGCCGTCGGCTCGTCGAGGAGCAGCAGCTTGGGGTCGAGCGCCATCGCGATGGCGAGCTCGAGCGCGCGCTTCTGGCCGTATGCGAGTGACGAGGCGGGCGCCCCGGCGCGGTCCGCGAGCCCGACCTGCTCGAGCAGCTCCATGGCGCGGTCCTTGAACGTCGCCATGCGGGTGACCGAGCGCCACCACTGCTTGCCCATGCCGGTCGGGCTGGCGAGGGCGAGCTCGAGGTGCTCGCGCAGCGTCATCGCCTCGAAGAGGCTCGTGATCTGGAAGGAGCGCGCGATACCGAGCGGCGCGATCTGCTCGGGGGCCCGGCCGGTGATGTCCTGGCCGTCGAACAGGACGGTTCCGGACGTCGGCGAGAGGAAGCCGGTGAGCAGGTTGAAGAGCGTGGTCTTGCCCGCTCCGTTGGGTCCGACGAGGGCGTGGACCGTGCCGCTGGCGACCGACAGGTCGACCTCCGAGACGGCGCGGAAGCCACGGAACTCCTTGGTCAGGGCCCTGGTCTCGAGCAACGGGGTACCCGTCAAGACCTGCACCTCCTCGTGCGTCGCGCTCGGCTGAGCGGGGTGTCGGGTCGTGACGGTCGGGCGCGACCGAGGGCATCGACTCCGGGAAACTTCGGCAAAGCCTAGGAGGACGGCCCGGCGAAAAGACGGTGGCGATCCACACACCTGAGTGGCTTCTGTGGGGTCGGCACACATGAGCACGAGACCGCCCACCGTCGCCGCCGGTCGGTACGTGGACCGACCCGTTCAGCCCGTCAGCCGATCGGGAGGGTCAGTCGGGCGAGCCCGTCTCGAGGAGACGCCGGAAGCCGTCCTCGTCGAGGATCGTCAGGCCCAGCTCCTCGGCCTTGGCGGCCTTGGACCCGGCGTTGGCCCCGATGACGACGTAGTCCGTCTTCTTCGACACCGAGCCTGACGCCTTGCCGCCGCGGCTGATGATGGCCTCCTTCGTCTCGTCGCGGGAGAAGCCCTCGAGCGATCCCGTGACGACGACGGTCTTGCCCTCGAGCGTGCGCTCCACGGACTCGTCGACCTCGTCGGCCATCCGGACGCCCGCGTCGGCCCACTTGCGGACGATCTCCTGGTGCCAGTCGACCGCGAACCAGTCGGTCACGGCCTCGGCGATGACGCCCCCGACCCCCTCGGCCTGCGCGAGCTCCTCGGTCGAGGCGGCCCGGATCGCCTCCATCGAACCGAAGTGGGTCGCGAGCGCCCGGGCGGCGGTGGGCCCGACGTGGCGGATCGACAGGGCCACGACGACCCGCCACAACGGCTGCGTCTTGGCCTTCTCGAGCTCGGCCAGCAGCGTGACTCCACCCGCTGACAGGACACGTCCGTCGACGACGCGCTCGGGGGGATCGGTCTTCTTCGCGGCTCGCGTGTAGAGCGGGACCCGCGTGAGCTTCTCGCGGGTGATGCCGTACTCCCCCGCGTGCGGGCTGTCTTCGGGCGGCGCGAAGAGGTCGCCCTCGTCGGTGATGATGCCGGACTCGAGCAGGGCGATGGAGCCCTCCCAGCCGAGGGCCTCGATGTCGAGCCCACCGCGCGCGGCGAGGGCGAAGACCCGCTCGCGCAGCTGGCTCGGGCACGAGCGGCTGTTGGGACAGCGGATGTCCTTGTCGCCCTCCTTCTCGGGAGCGAGTGGCGTGCCGCACGCGGGGCACTCGGTCGGCATGACGAAGGCGCGCTCGGTGCCGTCGCGCAGGTCGACGACGGGCCCGACGATCTCGGGGATGACGTCACCGGCCTTGCGCAGCACGACGGTGTCACCGATGAGAACCCCCTTGCGCTCGACCTCGTAGGCGTTGTGCAGCGTCGCCTGCTCGACGGTCGAGCCGGCGACGACGATGGGCTCCATGACGCCGTAGGGGGTGACCCGGCCGGTGCGGCCGACGTTGACGCGGATGTCGAGGAGCTTGGTGTTGACCTCTTCGGGCGGGTACTTGAAGGCGATGGCCCAGCGCGGCGCCCGCGACGTCGCGCCCAGCTGGCGCTGGAGCGGGACCTCGTCGACCTTGACGACGATGCCGTCGATCTCGTGGGCACGGTCGTGACGGTGCTCCCCGTGGTAGCTCACGAACTTCTCGACGGCCGCGACGTCGTCGAGCACGCGCACCTCGTCGGAGGTCGGCAGCCCCCAGGCGCGCAGGGCGGCATACGCCTCGCTCTGGCGCTCGACGTCGAAGCCGCGGCGGGCGCCGATGCCGTGCACGAGCATGCGCAGCGGGCGGCTGGCCGTCACCTTGGGGTCCTTCTGGCGCAGCGAGCCGGCGGCCGCGTTGCGGGGGTTGGCGAAGGGCGCCTTGCCCCCTTCGACGAGGCTGGCGTTGAGGTCGGCGAAGGCGGCGGTCGGGAAGAAGACCTCGCCTCGGACCTCGACCAGAGCCGGCACGTCATTCCCGGACAGCCGCTCGGGGACGCCCTCGATGGTGCGCACGTTGTTGGTCACGTCCTCGCCGGTGCGCCCGTCGCCTCGCGTCAGCGCCCGCACGAGGCGACCCTTCTCGTAGAGCAGGTTGATGGCCAGTCCGTCGATCTTGAGCTCGGTGAGGTAGTGGGCGCCGGAGCCGACCTCGCGCTCGACGCGCTCGGCCCAGGTCTGCAGCTCCTCGAAGGAGAAGGCGTTGTCGAGGCTCAGCATGCGCTCGACGTGGTCGACGGTCTCGAAGCCGGTCGCGAACGAGGCGCCACCGACGTTCTGGGTCGGGCTCTCGGGCGTGCGGAGCGAGGGGTACTGCTCCTCGAGCGTGTTGAGGCGACGGATGATGGCGTCGTACTCGCCGTCGCTGATCGTCGGCGCGTCCTTGACGTGGTAGGCGAACTGGGCCGTGGCGGCCTGCTCGGCGAGGTCGGCCCACTCCTGGTGGGACTCGGTCGGGACGTCGTCGGTGACAGCCGTGGGGCCGGTGCTCTCGCTCACGCGCTCATCCTGCCAGCCGGTCCCGACGAAGCCCGGTCGATGACACTCGTCACATGGCGTCGGGCGCACCTGGTCTGTTCACCGGCCGACCCAGCGGTAACAATGGGCGCGAGATCGAGCGCCCGCCCCCTGCGAAGGAGCAGAGATGACCAACCTCGCGACCAACCTCGCCGCCACCGCGGCCCGCGTCCCCGACAAGGTGGGCATCAAGCTCGACCAGGTCGAGCTGTCGTGGTCCGCGCTGCACCGCGCGGCGGCAGCGGTGGCCGGCCGGCTGCGGGCGGCAGGACTCGAGCCCGGCGACCGGGTGTCGCTCATCCTCCCCAACGTGCCGGCATACCCCGTCGCCTTCTACGGCACGCTGCTCGCCGGCGGCGTGGTCGTCCCGATGAACCCGCTGCTGAAGTCCGGGGAGATCCAGTACTTCTACGAGGACAGCGGCGCCCGCTTCAGCTTCGTGTGGCCCGACTTCGCCGACGAGGCCGGCAAGGCGGCTGCCGAGACCGGCACGCGGCTCGTCGTGTGCGGACCGATGGGCCCGGCCGACGGCCAGTTCGACGCCTCCGAGTCGGCGGCCGCCCCCGTCCTCGAGCCGGTCGAGCGCGCCGACGACGACACGGCGGTCATCCTCTACACGAGCGGCACGACCGGCAAGCCCAAGGGCGCCGAGCTGACGCACTTCAACCTCCACCGCAACGCCGAGCGCACCGCGGCCGACATCATGGAGATCAGCGAGGACGACGTCATCATGGGCTGCCTGCCCCTCTTCCACGTCTTCGGCCTCACCTGCGGGCTCAACACCTCGGTCCAGCGCGGATGCACCCTGACGCTGCTCCCCCGCTTCGACCCGGCCAAGGCCATCGAGATGTTCGGGCGCGACCACGTGACGATCTTCCAGGGCGTTCCCACGATGTATGCCGCGATCCTCCACCACCCGAACGCCGACCAGGCCGACACGGGCAGCCTGCGCACGTGCGCGTCCGGTGGCTCGGCCATGCCGGCACAGGTCATGAGGGCCTTCGAGGAGAAGTTCGGGTGCCAGATCCTCGAGGGCTACGGCCTGTCCGAGACCTCACCCGTTGCCTCCTTCAACATGCCCGACAAGCCGACCAAGCCTGGCACCATCGGCCGCGCCATCCCGGGCTGCGAGATGAAGCTCGTCGACCTGGAGGGCAACGACACCCCCGCCGGCGAGATCGGCGAGATCGCGATCCGCGGCGAGAACATCATGAAGGGCTACTGGAACCGCCCCGAGGCCACGAAGGAGGCCATCCCCGACGGGTGGTTCCGGTCCGGCGACCTCGCGACCGTGGACGACGAGGGCTACTTCACGATCGTCGACCGCAAGAAGGACATGATCATCCGCGGCGGCATGAACGTCTACCCGCGCGAGGTCGAGGAGGTGCTGTACACGCACCCCGACGTGCTCGAGGCCGCCGTCGTGGGCGTGCCCGACGAGCTCATGGGCGAGGAGGTCGGGGCCGCGGTGGTGCTCCGTCCCGGCTCGACCGCGACGCTCGAGGAGGTCCAGACCTACGTCAAGGAGCGCCTCGCCGCCTACAAGTACCCCCGCCGGATCTGGAGCCTCGACGAACTGCCCAAGGGTCCGACCGGCAAGATCCTGCGCCGCGACGTCCGCGCCCAGGAGGCCTCCTGACGACGACCCGCAGCGGCGACACGCGCGGCGGTTGCACTCGCCGTTGGTTTTGGCGTATTGAGCCCGATCGGTGACACTGGGTCGGAGTCACTATCGACGTGTCGCACCCCGTCCCGCCCCGGAACGGGTGGCGTCTCGTCTGCGAAGGGTAATCACGCGTGAAGTCGAGCTTCCGTTCCGCCGTGGTCTCGGGGATGGCCGCCCTGGCCGTGCTCGGCGTCACAGCCTGCAGTGCGACCGCACCGGCTGACCAGGCCAAGCCCGGGAGCTCGGCGTCCGACGTGTCCGGTGCGACGCAGTCGCAGGCCCCCACTCCGACCACCGACCCGGTCGTCTTCACGAGCACGCCCGCCGCCGACGCGGAGGATGTCGCTGTCGACACGCGCGTCACGGCCTCGGCGCAGAAGGGCACCCTGACGAAGGCCTGGCTCTTCTACACGAGCAAGAAGGGCAACCGCATCTCGGTCGACGGCACGCTCAAGGGCGGCGCCTGGACCGCAGGTGACCTCCTCGAGCCGGGCGTCACGTACACCCTGACGATGGAGGCCACGGACGCCGACGGCAAGACCACGCAGACGACCAAGACGTTCCACACCGCGAACCTCACCCTGGACGACCAGGTGGACGTCGCGGTCTCCCCGCGGGACGGCGGCACCGTCGGCATCGGCATGCCGGTCGTCGTGCGCTTCGACCTGCCCGTCGTCGACAAGGCGACCTTCGAGAAGCACATGTCGGTGACGGCGACGCCCGCGCAGGCAGGCTCCTGGTACTGGCTCAGTTCCCGCGAGGCGCACTGGCGCCCCAAGACGTACTGGAAGGCCGGTAGCAAGGTCCACGTCGAGGCCGACCTCAACGGCGTGCCCGCAGGTGGCGGACGCTACGGCCAGCTGAGCCAGACGTCGGACTTCACGATCGGCCGCTCGCTCGTCGCCAAGGTCAACCTCACGACCGACCAGATGGACGTGATGATCAACGGGAAGCTGGCCAAGCGCATCCCCGTCACGGGCGGTCGTCCCGGCTTCATCACGCGCTCGGGTGTCAAGGTCATCATGGACAAGCAGACCAACATCACGATGAAGGCCGAGACCATCGGGCTGAAGAAGGATGACCCGAACTACTACGCGGACACCCTGGTCAAGTACGCCATGCGGGTCACGAACTCCGGGGAGTTCCTCCACAGCGCTCCGTGGTCCGTGGCCGACCAGGGCCACCGCAACGTCAGCCACGGCTGCACCGGCATGAGCGAGCCCGACGCCGGCTGGCTCTACAGCAACGTCATGATCGGCGACGTCGTGGAGACCACCGGCACGGCCCGGCCCATGACCATGGGCAACGGCTACGCCGACTGGAACCTCAGCTGGGCGACGTGGACCGCGGGCTCCGCGCTCTGAGATCGCTCAGCACCTGAAGAGGCCGGTCACCTTCTGGTGACCGGCCTCTCACGTCCCCGGTGACGTACTCGGCGGCAGCCTCAATCGACGCTGCGCTCCTCGAGCTCGCGGGCGGTCTCGACTGCGGCGCGCTGCACCGCTCGCGCGACCTCGGGCGACGCGGCGGCCAGACCGCACGCGGGCGTGACCACGACGTCGGCGAGCGAGCGCAGCGGTAGGCCGGTGCGGGTCCAGGCCCCGACGAGGGAAGCGGAGAGGTCCTGAGGGCGGGTGCGGCCACCGTCGGTGGGCACCGCACCGGCATGAAGGCGTATGCCGTCCTCCACCGCCACCGCCACGCCCTCCCACTCGCGCGGGCGGAGCAGCGAGGTGTCGAGCGACAGGGCGGTCGGACCGGTCGCACGCAGGAGTGCGAGTGGCGGGGCCGCCGCACAGCAGTGCACGACGGTGTCCCCGCCGTGGGCGCCGAGCACGGTCGTGAGTCCGGCCGCAGCCACCTGCGGGTCCAGGCTCGGCAGCCGGCCGAAGCCCGACGACGTCGGGAGCCGGCCGGCCAGGACGGTCGGCAGGCTCGGTTCGTCCACCTGCAGCACGACCTCTGCCCCCGGGACGAGGCTCCGGACGGCTGCGACGTGCAGGCGTACGCCCTCGGCGAGCGACGCGACGAGGTCACGGCAGGCGCCCTCGTCGACGATGACGCGCTCGCCGCGCGAGAGCCACACGTTCGCAGCGAGGGTCCACGGCCCGACGACCTGGAGCTTGAGCGGTCCCACATGGCCGTCGAACGCCTCGGCGAGCTCGTCCAGGTCCTCGCGCATCAGCGCCCCGGTGCGTGAGGCGTCGCGCCCGGGCCGGTCGACGAGCCTCCAGCCGATCGGCTGGAGGTCCACCGGCAGCTCGACGAGCAGGCCCGCGGTGCGACCGATCATGTCGGCGCCCGGGCCGCGGCTCGGCAGCTCGGGCAGGTAGGGCAGCTGACCGTCGAGGAGCTCGCGCACCTGTGCCAGCGCGTCACGCACGGAGGTGCCGGGCCAGGAGCCGATGCCGGTAGCGAGAGTCACTGCGCCAGCCTAGGCCGCACCCGAGGCGTCCTCGCACCCGCTCGGCATCGGGCGAGCAGTAGCGTGGCGATGGTGCGACCCCACGACCTCAGACGCCGCGACTTCACCGGCCCCGACGACCTCCGCGCCATGCAGGACCTCGCCTCGCGGCTGTGGTCGCCGACGAGCCGCTTCCATCCGGGGCAGCTCGCCTGGAGCCGGTACTACCGCCCGGTCGACCCCGCCGCACTGGACGACGGTGAGGCCGTCGCCGTGTGGACCGAGGCGGGCGAGACGCTCGGATTCGGGTGGGCGGAGGCGCCTGACTGGCTCGAGCTGCAGGTCGACCCGGCTCGGCCCGACGTCGCCGAGGAGGTCATCGAGTGGTTCGAGGAGGTGAGCGACGCCGAGACGCAGTCAGCTCTCGTCATGGAAGGCGATGTCGCCGAACAGGCCCTCGGCGCAGCAGGATTCGCGCCACAGCCCGACGAGCCGTTCTTCACCCACCACGCCCTCGACCTCGTCGATCTCCCTCCGGTGCCGAGCGTCCCGGGCTACCGCCTGCGCCACGTCGAGCCGCACGAGGCCCGTGAGCGGGCCGCCGTGCACGCCGCCTCCTGGTCCGACGTCGGGCCGTCGGAGGTCGACGAGCAGGCCTACGGGCAGGTCATGGGCGCCTGGCCGTACCGTCCGGACCTCGACTGGGTCGCCGTCGATGCGAACGGCGAGATGGTGGCCTCGGCCCTCGTCTGGCTCGACGACGCCCACGGCGTGGGGCTCGTCGAGCCGGTCGGCTGCGTGCCCGCACACCGCGGCCGGGGCCTGGCCGGTGCGGTGACGCTGGCGGCCCTGCACCGGCTCGCGGAGGTGGGAGCCCAGGTGGCGCAGGTGAGCCCGCGCGGAGACGACGGCTATCCCGGCCCGCAGCGGCTCTACCGCTCGATGGGCTTCCGGCCACAGGCCCGCACGGTCACGTGGAGCCGGTCCCTGCGCTGACCGCACCGGGCTCATTGGTGCCGGACTCGGAGGTGCCGGACTCGGAGGTGCGGGACTCGCCGGTGCGCTCCAGGCGGGACGCCGCGATGGTCGCCGACCCCACGACGCGCGTGCCGTCATAGAGCACGACCGACTGTCCGGGAGCCACGCCTCGGATCCGAGCGTCGAGTCGCACCTCGACACGGTCGCCGTCGGCCCAGGCCGTCGCGGCGTGCTCCTCACCGTGCGCGCGCACCTGGGCGCCCACCCGGACGACGCCCTCGGGCGCCGGACCACACCACCGGGCGTGCTGGCCGGTGATGGCGTTGACGCCGAGCAGGTCGGCGGCACCGACGACGACCTGGTTGGTCTCGGGCCGGACCTCGACGACGTAGCGCGGCTCCCCGTCCGGAGCAGGCCGGGAGAGCCCGAGCCCACGTCGCTGTCCGACGGTGTAGGCGAAGGCTCCCTCGTGGTGCCCGACGATGTCACCGCTGGTGTCGACGATGTCGCCGGGCGCCGCCCCGAGCTGCCGCGTCAGCCAACCCCGGGTGTCGCCGTCGGGGATGAAGCAGATGTCGTGACTGTCCGGCTTCCTCGCGATGTAGAAGCCACGCTCCGCCGCCTCCTCGCGGATCTGCGGCTTCGTCGTGTCGCCGAGCGGGAAGAAGGAACGGGCGAGCTGCTCCGCGTCGAGCACGCCGAGGACGTAGCTCTGGTCCTTGGCGGTGTCGACGGCGCGATGCAGCTCGCGCCGCACTCCCCCGTCGCCATCGGTCGTCTCGACGACCTGGGCGTAGTGGCCCGTGGCCACCGCATCGAAGCCGAGGGCGACCGCCTTGTCGAGCAGGGCGGCGAACTTGATCTTCTCGTTGCAGCGCAGGCACGGGTTGGGGGTTCGACCCGCGGCGTACTCGGCCCGGAAGTCGTCGACGACGTCGCGCGTGAAGCGGGCCGCCATGTCCCAGACGTAGAAGGGGATCCCGAGCACGTCGGCCACGCGTCGCGCGTCGCCCGCGTCCTCGATGGTGCAGCAGCCCCGGGCTGACTCCCGCAGGGTCGCGGCGCTCTGGCTCAGGGCGAGGTGCACGCCGACGACCTCGTGCCCGGCATCCAGCATGCGGGCCGCGGCGACCGCCGAGTCGACGCCCCCGCTCATGGCAGCGACGACCCTCACGACGCGGTCGCCTCCCGCGCGCGCCGGGCGCGCTCGATGGCGGCGGGCAACGCCGCGATGAACGCGTCGGCATCGGCGCGGGTCGACGTGTGGCCGAGCGTCACGCGCAGCGCTCCTCGCGCATCGCTCTCCGCGACGCCCATGGCGAGCAGGACGTGGCTCGGCTGCGGCACGCCTGCCTGGCACGCCGACCCCGTGGAGCACGAGACGCCGGCTGCGTCGAGGAGGTAGAGCAGGGAGTCACCGTCACAACCGGGCACGAGCAGGTGCACGTTGCCCGGGAGCCGGCTCGCTCCGTCGCCGCGGTGCCACACCCCGGACGGCCTGATGTCGGGTGCGATCGCCATGGCCCGGTCGATGAGGTCGTCGCGCAGGGCCACCAGGCGGGCCGCCTCGGCGTCCATCGACGCGGTCGCCTCGACGAGGGCGGCAGCGAAGCCGACGATGGCCGGGGTGTCGAGGGTGCCGGAGCGGACCTGTCGTTCCTGCCCGCCACCGTGGGTGAGCGGGACGAGCGCCGCGCCCCGCCGTACGACGAGGGCGCCGATGCCCATCGGACCGCCGAGCTTGTGCGCGGTCACCGACATGAGGTCCGCGCCACTGGCGGCGAAGTCCACGGGCACGTGCCCGGCGGCCTGCACCGCGTCGGTGTGCAGGGGCACGCCGAACTCGTGGGCGACGTCGGCGAGTGCGCGGACGTCCTGCACGGCGCCGACCTCGTTGTTGGCCCACATCACCGACACGAGGGCGACGGAGTCGGGGTCGGACTCGATCGCGGCCCGGACCGTCGCGGGCTCGACGACACCGTCGGCGGTGCACTCGAGCCAGGTGACCTTGGCACCCTCGTGGGCGACGAGGAAGTCGACGCAGTCGAGGACGGCGTGGTGCTCGGTGGCACCGACGAGGAGACGCACCCGGGCGGGGTCGAGGTCGCGGCGCGCCCAGTAGGTGCCCTTCACCGCGAGGTTGTCGGACTCCGTACCACCCGAGGTGAAGACGACCTCGGAGGGACGGGCGCCGAGGCAGCGGGCGATCTTCTCGCGTGACTCCTCGACGGCGCGTCGGGCGGCTCGCCCGGTGCGGTGCAGGGAGGAGGGGTTGCCCACGACCGCGAGCTGCTCCGTCATCGCCGCGAGAGCGGCAGGGAGCATCGGCGTCGTCGCCGCATGGTCGAGATAGGCAGTCACCTGACGATTCTAGGACGCCACCGCGCGCCGCCCGGACCGCTGCGGGGCGAGACCGCTCCGTGACGGCCCCACCGGCGCCCTCTCCGCCGTGGGGCCTGCCTGTCTTATGATCGGCCCCATGGGTGGCAGCCAGGAGAGCACCGGCGACAGCCGGCTCCGTGCGCCCGCGGCCCACCGCGCCGTCTCGGCCCTCGCCTGCCCGGTCGTCGGCTACTTGGTCGCCCGTCTGCTCGTCCGCCTCGCGCCGTCGCTCCCCCCGGCGATCACGTATGCCGTGTGCCTGGCCGTCGCGGTCGCCCTCGGTTGGCGGGCGTGGTCGGCGCGGATCGAGCTCGGGACGAAGAGCCTGCGCGTCCACAACACGCTCGCCACCACGACCGTCGACCGCCGCGAGGTGCGGCGCGTGTCGTCAGCCGGCCGGCTCGAGTGGAACCGTCCGGGGTCACGGCCCGTCCGGCTGCCGTCGGAGGCGCTGCGCGGGGCGTGGTGGACCTTCGGGACGGGGCGGACGGCATACGCCCTCAACCGCGAGCGCCTCGAGAGCTGGGCCCGCCTGACGGCCCGGCTCGACCTCGACCCCGAGGCGGCCTGACGTCACACACGTGGAGAGGCCACGGACCGGTCCCGGTCCGTGGCCTCTCGATGTGTCAGCTTCAGCCGTGCGGTGGCACGACGGCGGTCAGTCCTTGGCGGCCTTGATCGCCTCGGTCGCCTGCGGGAGGACGGTGAAGAGGTCGCCCACGACGCCGAAGTCGACGAGCTCGAAGATCGGGGCCTCGTTGTCCTTGTTGACGGCCACGATGGTCTTGCTCGTCTGCATGCCGGCGCGGTGCTGGATGGCACCGGAGATACCGCACGCGACGTAGAGCTGCGGGCTCACCTGCTTGCCGGTCTGGCCGACCTGCGAGGTGTGGGGGTACCACCCGGCGTCGACGGCGGCACGGCTCGCACCCACGGCGGCGCCGAGCGAGTCGGCGAAGTCCTCGACCTTGGAGAAGTCGCCGGCGGTGCCGCGGCCACCCGAGACCACGATGGCGGCCTCGGTCAGCTCGGGGCGGCCGGTGGCCTGCTTGGGCTGGGACTCGGTGATCTTCGCGCCCTTGGCGGCGTCGGACGGGGTGAAGTCGAGCACCTCGTCGGTCATCTGACTGGCCGCACCGGCGACCTCCTCGGGGGTGGCCGAGTTGGGCTTGACGGCGACGATGGGCGTGCCCTTGGTGACCGTCGCCGACACGGTGTACGAGCCGGCGAAGACGGACTGCGTCGTCGCGACGCCACCATCGGCAGCCTGGACGTCGACGGCGTCGGTGATCAGGCCCGACTCGGTCTTGACGGCGAGGCGGGCGGCGATCTCCTTGCCCTCCGGGGAGGAGGGCACGAGCACGGCGGCCGGCGACTTGTCGGCGACGAGCTGCGCGAGCAGCTCGGCCTGGGGGACGACGAGGTGCCCGAGCACGTCGGGCGACTCGACGCGGTAGACCTTCTCGGCGCCGAAGCGGGCGAGGGTCTCCTTGGCGGCGTCGAAGCCGGTGCCGACGAAGACGGCGGACGGCTCACCGAGCCGGCGCGCGATCGTCAGCAGCTCGGCCGTGGTCTTGCGAACCTTGCCCTCGACGTGGTCGACGAGCACGAGTACTTCAGCCATGGTGCGGTTCTCCTTTGCTGGCTGGTGGGCAGGTCAGACGAACTTGCGCTCGGACAGGAAGGCGGCGAGCTTGCTGCCGCCGTCGCCCTCGTCGGCGACGATCTCGCCCTGGCTGCGCGGCGGGCGGGCGGCGAAGGACTCGACCTTCGTCCACGCGGCGTCGAGGCCGACCTGCGAGGCGTCGACGCCGAGGTCGGCGAGGCTCCACTGCTCGACGGGCTTCTTCTTCGCCGCCATGATCCCCTTGAACGAGGGGTAGCGCGGCTCGTTGATCTGGTCGGTGACCGACACGAGGGCCGGCAGCGTGGCGGTGATGGTCTGCGTCGAGGCGTCGCCGTCGCGACGGATCGTGGCGGTGCTCCCCTCGACGGTCAGCTCGGACGCGAACGTCACGGCGGGCAGGCCCAGTCGCTCGGCGAGCATCGCCGGGACGACGCCCATGGTGCCGTCGGTCGAGGCCATGCCGGTGACGACCAGGTCGACGTCGCCGATCTTCTTGACGGCCTCGGCGAGCACGAGCGAGGTTGCGATGGCGTCGGACCCGTGGATGGCGTCGTCGTTGACGTGCACACCCTTGTGGGCGCCCATCTGCAGGGCCTTCTTGATGGCGTCGGCAGCGGCGTCGGGGCCGACCGTCAGCACGGTCACCTCGCCATCGCCGGCCTCGACGATCTTCAGGGCCTCCTCGACGGCGTACTCGTCGAGCTCCGACAGCAGGCCGTCGACGTTCTCGCGGTCGGTCGTGTTGTCAGATGCGTTGAACGTGCGCTCGGCCTGGGCGTCCGGCACGTACTTGACACAGACGACGATGTTCATGGGTGAACGTCCTCTTCCGTTGCTGGGGGTGGTGCTCATGGAGCTGCCGGAGGTCGCTCCGGCACTGCCGTTCATCCTCTCATCGAGCGCCCGCCCAATCCGCACGCGTCAGGCGTGACGCTCGCCACCAGCCCAACGAGGGCGTATGCCGTCCGCGACGCGACGGGGCACCCATGGAGACCACAAACCGTTTGTCCGCAAGCGCGCCCAGTGCAGAGGATGGGGCCCGTGTCCAACGACCCCCACCGTCCCGCTCCATCCCGCGTCGCCCTCGTCACCGGGGTCGGGAGGCGGCGCTCGATCGGCGCCGAGCTCGCCCTCGGGCTGGCCGCCGACGGCTGGGACCTCGCCCTCGGCCACTGGCAGCCCTACGACGAACGCCTCGGCTACGAGCGCGGCGAGGACGACCCGGCCGCCGTCGCCGCGGAGTGCCGCGCGCTCGGCAGCCGCGTCGAGCTGCTGCCCGGCGACCTCGCCGACCCGGCGACGCCGGAGGCGCTCGTCGCCGCTGCCACCGACCGGCTCGGTCCGGTCACGGGTCTGCTCATGTCGCACTGCGAGTCGGTCGACAGCGGGATCCTCTCGACCTCGCTCGAGAGCTGGGACCGGCACTACGCCGTCAACGCCAGGGCGTCGTGGCTGCTCATCCGGGCCTTCGCCGAGCGGCTCCCGGTGCAGGCACCCGGCAGACCGGCGGCGGCCCGCGTCGTGGCCCTGACGAGTGACCACACGGCGCACAACTTGCCCTACGGCTCCAGCAAGGGCGCGCTGGACCGCATCGTCATCGCGGCGGCCCTCGAGCTCGCCGACCGCGGCCTGCGGGCCAACGTGATCAACCCGGGGCCCATCGACACCGGGTGGATGGACGACCGGATCCGCGCCCTCGGCGTGGCCGAGACCCCGGCCGGCCGGCTGGGCACCCCGAGCGACACCGCGGACCTCGTGCGGTTCCTCTTCTCCGAGGCCGGCGGCTGGATCAACGGCCAGCTGCTCCACAGCAACGGTGGCTTCAAGACCTCGTGACCCGAACGGCGGCGTTGACGCTGACAGGCCGATGGCGCCAGATCTCGTTAGGTCAGCTCAGGTCCGGTCGGGTCAGGCTGGGTCGGCGGTCTCGATGACGTGGAAGGCCGGCTCCTCGTAGGGGTGCGCCGCTCGGAGCGCCGCGACGACACGCGCGCGGCCGCTGCGCGGGAGGGTCACCTCGACCCGGTGCTCGGGCAGGCGCTCGAGCTCGCCGACGATCCCGATCGCAGGGTCTGCGCCGGGCCCGGGGCGGAACCGTCCTGATCCCTCGACCAGCCAGGCGCACTCGGTGTAGTCGCCGACGGCACCTGCGCCCGCGGCGAAGACTGCCGCGAGGACGTCCTCGGTCGACTCGACGGGCGAGTAGAACACGAGGACGTCCAGCGGTGGGGTCATCGACCCTCGAACCGGGCCTTGCCCGGTCCCTGTTCGACGAACGAGGTCATGCCGATCTCGCGGTCCTTCGTCGCGAAGAGCGAGGCGAAGAGCATCCGCTCGATCTCGAGACCGGTCTCGAGGTCGACCTCGAGACCACGGTCGATGGCCTCCTTGGCGGCGCGGACGGCATACGACGCCGCGCCGACGAAGGTGGATGCCCACTCGCGCGACGCCGTGTAGACGTCGGCGGCCGGCACGACCTTGTCGGCGAGGCCGATCGCGAGCGCCTCCCGGGCGTCGACGAAACGACCGCTGAAGATGATCTCCTTGGCGCGCGAGGCACCGACGAGGCGCGACAGGCGCTGGGTGCCGCCGGCGCCCGGGATGATGCCGAGGAGGATCTCCGGCTGGCCGAGCTTGGCGTCGTCCGCGACGACGCGGAAGTCGCAGGCGAGGGCGAGCTCGCACCCGCCGCCGAGGGCGTAGCCGGTGATCGCGGCGATGACCGGCTTGGGGATTCGGGCGACCGCGCTGATCGAGCTCATGAGCGGACCGGAGCGCTCGACCATGTCGGTGTACGACATCGCCTGCATCTCCTTGATGTCCGCCCCGGCAGCGAAGACGCGCTCACCGCCGTAGACGATGACGGCCTTGACGTCGGTGCGCGCGGTGGCCTCGGCCGCAGCCTCCCGGATCTCCTCCTGCACCTGGACGTTGAGGGCGTTCATCTTCGGCCGGTCGAGGCGGATCGTGCCGACGCCGTCCTCGACCTCGAGCCGGACGAACTCGCCCATCAGGCGTCGCCGGGCGTGCCGGAGGGCGCGTCGTCCATGGGCAGCCAGGACTGGAAGAAGAAGCCCACGCTCTGGAGGATGTGGTTGACCGACAGCGGCACGAGGATGTCGAGGTCGGCGTTCGGGGTGATGACGTGCTCGGCGGAGACGACGAGGCTCTCCTGGACGAGCGAGAGCTTGACGATGTTGAGCTGCATCGTCAGGTCGTTGCAGCGGGCCAGGCGCTCGTTGCGGTCCGCCGAGACGGGCTCGGCGAGCTGCCACTGGCCGAAGAAGCGGACGAGGGCCAGGTCGCCCTCGGCGACCCGGGCGAACAGGGTGGTGCTCGTGCCCTGGTCGTCGACGATGGCGAACTCGAGGTCGCCGTCGCCGTCGACGCTCGCCTCGATGCCGAGGCCCTTCAGGACCTCGAGGATGCGGTCGCGCACCGGTGCGTCGCTGGCGGAGGCGCCGTTGGGGCTCGCGGTGGGGCCGGCGTCGGGGGCGCTCGGCATGAAGTTGGGCAGCGAAGTCGGATCGGTCATGCGTCAACCGTAACGAGCCCGCGCGGCGAGGTCGATCCGACCCGGAGATGGGGCGGACCACCCCTACGCTCGGACACATGTGCCCGCCTCCGCCCGCGACGCCCGACCTGCCTCCGGAGCTCGGGGTCCGGCTGACCGCCGAGGGGGCGCAGTTCTCCGTCTACGCCGGCCACGCCCGCTCCGTCGAGGTCTGCCTCTTCGACCCGGCCGCCGACGGCACGACGACGGAACGGCGGGTGCCGCTGCGTCACCGCGCCCACGGGACGTGGTTCGACACCGTGCCCGGTGTCGCGGCCGGCCAGCGCTACGCCTTCCGCGTCGACGGGGACTGGGACCCGGACCGGTCGCTGCTGCACAACCCCGCGAAGCTGCTCCTCGACCCCTACGCCCGCGCCATCGAGGGCGGCGTGCACCTCGACCGCGCCCTCTACGCCCATCGCGTCGGTCCCGACCTCCGCGGCGACCTCTCGGTGCGCGACGACCGCGACTCCGCGCCACACATGCCACGTTGCGTCATCGTCGAGGACGAGTTCGACTGGGGCGCAGACGAGTTCCCGAGGCGCTCCCTCACGGAGTCGCTGATCTACGAGGTGCACGTCAAGAACGCCACGAAGCTGCATCCCGGCGTCCCGGAGGAGCTCCGCGGGACGTATGCCGGCCTCGCCCATCCCGCGTTCGTCGACCACCTCCTCGAGCTGGGTGTCACGGCCGTCGAGCTGCTGCCGGTACACACCTTCACGCACGAGCCGGACCTCGTGCTGCGCGGGCTGACGAACCACTGGGGCTACAACACGCTCGGCTTCTTCGCGCCGCACGCGGCGTACGCGTCGACGCCGGACCCGCAGGGCGCCCTCGACGAGTTCAAGACGATGGTCAAGGACCTGCACGCCGCCGGCATCGAGGTGCTGCTCGACGTCGTCTACAACCACACGGCGGAGAACTCCCGGGAGCACATGACCCTGTCGTGGCGAGGGCTCGACCAGCGTGCCTACTACCGCCTCGACGGTCGCGGTCGCGACATCGACGTCACCGGATGCGGCAACACCCTCGACCTGACGCACCCCGTCGTGGCGCGGATGGTCCTCGACTCGTTGCGCTACTGGGTGCAGGAGTGCCACGTCGACGGCTTCCGCTTCGACCTCGCCGTCGCGCTGGGCCGCGGCAAGGACGACGGCTACGACAGCGACCACCCCTTCCTCGTGGCGCTGCGCACCGACCCGTGCCTGTCACGCGCGAAGCTCATCGCCGAGCCGTGGGACCTCGGTCTGCACGGCTGGCGCACCGGGCAGTTCCCCCCGCCGTTCTCCGAGTGGAACGACCGCTACCGGGACGCGACTCGCACCTTCTGGCTGCGCGACCTGGCCGCTTCCGCGTCGGGCGGCGTCGGCCACGGCGTCCGTGAGCTGGCCACCCGGCTCGCCGGGTCGCAGGACCTCTTCGACCGGCACGACCGCGGCACCATCGCCTCGGTCAACTTCGTCACCGCCCACGACGGGTTCACGCTGGCCGACCTCACGGTGTACGACACGAAGCACAACGGGGCCAACGGTCACAGCGGGACGGACGGGTCCAACGACAACCGGTCGTGGAACCACGGCGTCGAGGGGCGCACGGACGACCCCGACATCGCCGCCGCCCGACGCCGGTCGATGCGCAACCTGCTGGGGACGCTGCTGCTGTCCACCGGTGTGCCGATGCTGGGCGCCGGTGACGAGATCGGCCGCAGCCAGCGCGGAAACAACAACCCGTACGCCCAGGACAACGAGATCAGCTGGACGTCGTGGGACCTCGACCCGTGGCAGGAGGACCTGCTCGAGACCACGCGCCACCTCGTGCGTCTGCGTCGCGACCACGCCGTCCTTCGGCAGCGGGCGTTCTTCTCCGGCCGGAGGGTCCAGCCCGACGGCTCGACCGACCTCGCGTGGTTCAGGGCCGACGGTGAGCCGATGGGCGAGCACTGGGACGGACCCGCGGTCGCCGTGCTGCAGGGTCTCTACAACGGGGCCGCGACCTCCGAGCAGTCGGTGCTCATCGTCGTCAACGGTTCGGCGGGCGCCGTCGACGTCACGCTCCCAGCGGCGCCGGGCGTGACGGCATACGCGCTCCTTTGGGACAGTGCTGACGAGCGCCCCACTCCCCCAAGCGATTCCGTCCCAGCGGGAGACTTCGTGTCGATGGCTGCGGCATCGATGCGCGTCTGGAGCTCGACCGGGACCTAGCTCGACGGCGGATGTGAGAGAGCCCGGACCCCGCTCCGGGGTCCGGGCTCTTCACGTCAGGCTGGAGGGTCAGGCGTTGCGTGCCAGTCCCAGCTCGGCAGGTCCGGCAAGTCCCGGGTGCTTGGGCACCACGCGCACGCTGTAGCCGAACGAACCGGTGCGTCGGAGCTTCTGGGAGCCGGCGAACTGGTGGCGGTCGTCGTCGTAGGACTCCACGAGGGCGAGCGGGGCGACTTCCACGCCCCACAGCTCGTCGACGTCGTTGACGTGGCCGTGGACGAGCTGCACCTCGACGTCGTCGGGGGTCAGGCCGTCGAGCGACACGTAGGCGCGCAGGTCGAGCACGTCGCCGACCTGCGGCGAGTCCGACACGCCCGAGGGCTCGACGTGCTCGACCTTGACCTTCGGCCACGCCGTGCGGATCTTCGCCTTGAAGGCGGCGAGGTCCTTGGCCCCGGCGAAGTCCGTTGCTGCGACCGAGCGCCCCGCACCGGCCGCGGGACTGTAGAGCTGCTCGGTGTAGTCCTGCACCATGCGGCTCGCGAGCACCTTCGGGCCGAGCGTCTTGAGGGTGTGGGTCATCATGTCGATCCACCCCTGCGGCAGGCCCGCGGCGTCGCGGTCGTAGAACTTCGCCGCGACGTCGTTCTCGATGAGGTCGTAGAGCGCGGAGGCCTCGATGTCGTCACGTCGGTCGGCGTCCTCGACACCGTCGGCGGTCGGGATGGCCCAGCCGTTGCGGCCGTCGAACCACTCGTCCCACCAGCCGTCGAGGATGGAGAGGTTGAGACCGCCGTTGAGGGCGGCCTTCATGCCCGAGGTGCCGCACGCCTCGAAGGGCCGCAGCGGGTTGTTGAGCCAGACGTCGCAGCCCGGGTAGAGGTGCTGGGCCATGGCGATGTCGTAGTTCGGCAGGAAGACGATGCGGTGGCGCACCTCGGGGTCGTCGGCGAAGCGGACCATCTCCTGGATGAGGCGCTTGCCGGTCTCGTCGGCGGGGTGGGACTTGCCGGCGATGACGAGCTGCACCGGACGCTCCGGGTGGAGCAGGAGGCTCTTGAGCCGCTCCGGGTCGCGGAGCATCAGGGTGAGGCGCTTGTACGTCGGCACCCGGCGGGCGAAGCCGATCGTCAGGACGTCAGGGTCGAGCACGTCGTCGACCCAGCCGAGCTCGGCGTCGCTCGCACCACGCTTGTGCCACGAGGACTTGACGCGCCGACGGACGTCGGTGACGAGCTTCTCCCGCATCTCGCGCTTCGTCGACCAGACCGCGTCGGCCGGCACCTCGTCGATGCGCTCCCAGTCGTCCTGGCCGGCGATGTCGGTGGTGCCGAGGTACTTGCGAGCGACGTCGTAGACGGCCCGGTCGACCCAGGTCGGCGCGTGGACACCGTTGGTGATGCTGGAGATCGGGACCTCGACGTCGTCGAAGCCCGGCCACAGCCCGTCGAACATCTCCCGGCTGACGACACCGTGGAGCTGCGAGACGCCGTTGGCGCGCTGCGCGAGGCGCAGGCCCATGACGGCCATGTTGAAGATGCCCGGCTGGCCACCGTCGTAGTCCTCGGCGCCGAGCGCCAGCAGCCGCTCGACCGGGACCCCGGGGATGGCGTTGGCCCCGCCGAAGAAGAGGTTGATCTTGGCGGCGTCGAAACGGTCGATACCGGCCGGGACGGGCGTGTGCGTCGTGAAGACCGTTGCCGCGCGGACGGCCTCGAGGGCGTCGTCGAAGGTCAGGCCGTGGTCGCGGACGAGCTCGGTGATGCGCTCGACGCCGAGGAAGCCGGCGTGGCCCTCGTTCGTGTGGTAGACCTCCGGCGTGGGGCTGCCGGACAGGCGCGACCACAGCCGGAGGGCGCGCACGCCGCCGATGCCGAGGAGCAGCTCCTGCTCGAGGCGGGTGTCACCGCCGCCGCCGTAGAGCGACTCGGTCACCTTGCGGGTCTGCTCGTCGTTGTCGGCGACGTCGGAGTCGAGGAGCAGCAGGGGCACCCGGCCGACCTGCGCCTTCCAGACGTGGGCGTGCAGCTCCCGGCCGGCCGGGAGGCTGACGGTGACGACGGCCGGGGTGCCGTCCTCCTCGCGCAGCAGCGACAGGGGAAGCCCGTCGGGATCGAGCACCGGGTAGGTCTCGACCTGCCAGCCGTCCCGGTTGAGGGACTGCTTGAAGTAGCCGGTCTTGTAGAAGAGGCCGACGCCGACGATCGGCACGCCCAGGTCGGACGCCGACTTCAGGTGGTCCCCGGCGAGGATGCCGAGACCGCCGGAGTACTGCGGCAGCACGGACGTGATGCCGAACTCGGGGCTGAAGTAGGCGATCGCGGCGGGGGCGGCCCTGCCGGCCGCCTCCTGCTCGCGGCTCCACGACTGGTACCAGCGCTCGTCGGTGAGGTAGTGGTGGAGGTCCTCGTTGGCCGCCACGACGCGCGCGACGAAGTCGTCGTCGGACTCGAGGGCTGCGAGCTCGTCGGAGGACAGCCGGGAGAGGAGCTTGACGGGGTCCTCACCCGCCTGGGCCCACTTGCGTGGACTGATGCTCTCGAACAGGTCGCGGGTCGGCGGGTGCCAGGACCAGCGCAGGTTGCTCGCGAGGACGCCGAGTCCCTCGATACGGCTCGGCAGGACGGTGCGGACGCTGAAGCGACGGATGGCCTTCACAAGGGGACAGCATAGGGGTCGCCATGTCGGGTTCTTGCAACCCTTGCAGGCGCGTTTCACCCACCGGACCGACCCGCACCGCCTCGTGGGCCAAACGCTGCAACTTCGATACGGTCGATTCCGTGACTGGCCCAGCGAAGAAGCAGCGTCCGAGCAAGCCCGACCGCGTGCGCACCGCCGCCCCTCCCCAGGCAGCCCGGCGCGACGATGCCACCCCGACCGCAGACGCCGCGTTCGTCGACGACACCGCGTCCGGAGCCGTCC
Source organism: Terrabacter sp. 2YAF2 (assembly GCF_052114705.1). Classification (NCBI taxonomy): domain Bacteria; kingdom Bacillati; phylum Actinomycetota; class Actinomycetes; order Micrococcales; family Intrasporangiaceae; genus Terrabacter; species Terrabacter sp. 2YAF2. Next base: position 65,017 of record NZ_JBFRFG010000018.1, on the reverse strand, counting down.
ACCTGGCCCCCGAACCCCCCGTGAGCACCCCGCCGACCGTCGAGGGTATGCCGGGTGGCGCCCTCCCGATGGGACGCATCCCCGTGAGCGACGTCCGCCCGGTCGTGGACGGCGGCACGCGCCCGGCCAAGTCGGTCGTCGGCGAGGAGTTCACGGTCCGGGCCAAGGTCTTCCGCGAGGGCCACGACGCCGTCAACGCGACGGCCGTGCTCACCGACCCCGACGGCACCGACCACTACTTCGCGATGCACAGCGACAACCCGGGCCTCTCCGAGTGGTCCACCACCGTCGTCGCCGACCGCGAGGGCTGGTGGACCTACCGCGTCGAGGGCTGGTCCGACCCCTTCGCGACCTGGGTGCACGACGCCGGCATCAAGATCGCCGCCGGGGTCGACGAGGACCTCATGTGCGCCGAGGGCGTCCGCGTGCTCCAGCGCTTCGCCGCGTCCGTGCGGGGTCTGGGCGTCGACGCGTCCGAGATCGACAAGGGCGTCGTCGCGCTCGGCGACAACCGGTCCCCCGCCGCGCACCGCTTCGGCGCAGCCACCTCCCCCGAGATCCTGGGACTCGCCGCGCTCGTGCCGCTGCGCGAGTTCGTGTCGGCGTCACCGGCATACTCCCTGCTCGTCGAGCGCGAGCGGGCGCTCTACGGCGCCTGGTACGAGATCTTCCCCCGGTCCGAGGGCGCGCACCGCGACGAGACGACGGGCGAGTGGGTCTCCGGCACCCTCCGGTCCGCGGCCGAGCGGCTGCCCGCGATCGCCGACATGGGTTTCGACGTCGTCTACCTGACGCCGATCCACCCGATCGGCACGACCGCCCGCAAGGGCCGCAACAACTCCCTCAACGCGCAGCCGGGCGACCCGGGATCCCCTTACGCCATCGGCTCGCCCGACGGCGGGCACGACGCCATCCACCCCGACCTCGGCACCTTCGAGGACTTCGACCACTTCGTCGCCGAGGCAGGTCGCGCCGGGCTCGAGGTCGCCCTCGACATCGCGCTGCAGGCCTCACCCGACCACCCGTGGGTGCAGACGCACCCCTCGCTCTTCACGACGCGGGCCGACGGCTCCATCGCCTACGCCGAGAACCCGCCGAAGAAGTACCAGGACATCTTTCCGCTCAACTTCGACAACGACCCCGCCACGGCCTACGCAGAGGTGCGACGGGTCATCCAGGTGTGGCTCGACCACGGCGTGCGCATCTTCCGCGTCGACAACCCCCACACGAAGCCGGTCGCCTTCTGGCAGTGGCTGATCGCCGACGTCGCGCTGACGCACCCCGACACGGTCTGGCTGTCCGAGGCGTTCACCAAGCCGGCGATGATGCACGAGCTCGCCAAGGCCGGGTTCCAGCAGAGCTACACCTACTACGCCTGGCGCAACGAGAAGTGGGAGCTCGAGGAGTACGGCCGCGAGCTCGCGGGCGAGACCACCGGGTCGGCCTACATGCGCCCGTCGTTCTGGCCGACGACGCACGACATCCTGACGCCGTACATGCAGTACGGCGGACCGACCGCGTGGAAGCTGCGCGCGGCCGTCGCGGCCACCATGTCGCCGACCTACGGCATCTACGCCGGCTACGAGCTGATGGAGCACGTGGCACGCCCGGGCGCCGAGGAGCAGATCGACAACGAGAAGTACGAGTACAAGGACCGTCAGTGGTACCTCTACGAACCGGGCGGCCCCCTCGAGAGCCGTTCCCTCGCCTGGTACCTCAAGCGTCTCAACGACATCCGCGAATGGCACCCCGCCCTGAGGTGGCTGCGCAACCTGCGGTTCCATGCGGCCGACGACGAGAACATCATGGTCTTCAGCAAGTCCCGGGTCGTCGACCGGGCCACGGGTGAGCGCGACACCGTCCTCGTCATCGCCAACCTCGACCCGCACGCGACCCGTGAGACGTGGGTGCACCTCGACATGGGGGCTCTGGGTATGGCTACGTGGTCGACCTTCGAGGCGCACGACCACATCACGAACCAGACGTGGGAGTGGCGCCAGGACAACTTCGTCCGCCTGGGGCCCGACTCCGAGCCCGTCCACATCATCCACGTGAGGAGCCACTGACAGATGCAGGGCCTCAACCTGTCCCAGCCCGGCCTGAAGCACGACCCCCAGTGGTTCAAGAAGGCGGTCTTCTACGAGGTGCTCGTCCGCGCCTTCGCCGACTCGAAGGGCTCCGGCGCCGGTGACTTCACCGGACTGATCAACCGGCTCGACTACCTCCAGTGGCTCGGGGTCGACTGCCTCTGGCTCCCACCGTTCTACGCGTCACCGCTGCGCGACGGTGGCTACGACATCGCCGACTACAAGGCGGTGCTGCCCGAGTTCGGCACGCTCCCGGAGTTCACCGAACTCGTGTCGCAGGCCCACGCCCGCGGCATCCGCATCGTCACCGACTTCGTCATGAACCACACGAGCGACCAGCACCCGTGGTTCCAGGCGAGCCGCGCCGAGCCCGACGGGCCCTACGGCGACTTCTACGTCTGGTCCGACACCGACGACGGCTACGACGACGCGCGCATCATCTTCGTCGACACCGAAGTGTCGAACTGGACGTTCGACCCGGTGCGCCGGCAGTTCTTCTGGCACCGCTTCTTCAGCCACCAGCCCGACCTCAACTTCGAGAACGAGGCCGTGCAGGAGGCGATGTTCGACATCGTGCGCTTCTGGATGGACCTCGGCATCGACGGCTTCCGCCTCGACGCGGTCCCCTACCTCTTCGAGGAGGAGGGCACCAACTGCGAGAACCTGCCGAAGACGCACGAGTTCCTCGCGAGGCTGCGCGCCATGGTCGACACCGAGTACCCCGGTCGCATCCTGCTCGCGGAAGCCAACCAGCCGCCGGCCGAGGTCGTCGACTACTTCGGCTCCGAGGAGGCGCCGGAGTGCCAGATGTGCTTCCACTTCCCCGTCATGCCGCGGCTCTACTACTCCCTGCGCGAGGAGAAGGCGGCCCCGATCATCGACGTGCTCGCGGACACCCCTGCCATCCCGTCGGGCACGCAGTGGGGCACCTTCCTGCGCAACCACGACGAGCTGACCCTCGAGATGGTGACGCCCGAGGAGCGGGCCGCGATGTACGGCTGGTACGCACCGGACCCCCGGATGCGCGCCAACGTCGGCATCCGTCGCCGGCTCGCGCCCCTGCTCGACAACTCACGTCCCGAGATCGAGCTCATCCACGCGCTCATCCTGTCGCTGCCGGGGTCACCGTGCCTCTACTACGGCGACGAGATCGGCATGGGCGACAACATCTGGCTCACCGACCGCGACGCCGTGCGCACCCCGATGCAGTGGACGCCCGACCGCAACGCCGGCTTCTCCAGCGTCGACCCGGGCAAGCTCTACCTGCCGGTCATCAGCAGCCTCGTCTACCACTACAACAACATCAACGTCGAGGCGCAGATGGCCCACTCGGCATCGCTGCTGCACTGGATCCGGGGCATGCTCCAGATCCGGGGTCGCCACCCCGTGTTCGGGCTCGGCGACTTCACCGTGGTCGAGGCCGACAACGAGGCGATCCTGGCCTTCACCCGCACGATCGAGCCCGACGGCAACGAGCCCGGCGAGGCGGTGCTCTGCGTCAACAACCTCTCGAGCCGCCCGCAGGCCGCGACGATCCAGCTGCCCGAGCACCTGGCGGGCCGCGAGCTCATCGACCTCTTCGGCGGCAGCGGCTTCCCGTGGGTGGCCGGCGACGGCCGGGTCACGCTGACGCTCGGCTCCCGCGACTTCTTCTGGCTCCGCGTGCGGGGCGGGGAGGACCACGGCTGATGGCCATCGTTCACAAGGACGCCACCATCGTGCCGACCAAGACCGAGATGGTCACCGACTGGATGCCGCACCAGCGGTGGTACCACGGCAAGGGACACGTCCCCCAGCTGCGGCGCGTGGGCGGCTTCCGGTTCGAGGACCCCGAGGGCGAGGTCGGCTGCGAGACGCTGCTGCTCGCCGACGAGGCGGTCAGCCCGGCGGTCGTCTACCAGGTCCCGCTCACCTACCGCCCCGCACCGCTGGAGGGTGGCGAGCACGCGCTGCTCGGCACGATGGAGCACAGCGTGCTCGGCACGCGCTGGGTCTACGACGGCCCGCACGACCCCGTCTACGTCAGCGAGCTCATGGCGACGATCCTCGGAGCGGGCGTCTCCGACGTGGCCCAGGCCTCCGTGGGCAACAACGCCGTGGCGACCGGGTCCTCGACGGGCCGCGTCCACGGGTCCGTGTCCTCGGCCGCGGTGCTGACCGGCGAGCAGTCCAACACCTCGATCATCTGTCGCATGACGGCTCCCGGCGGAGGCCCGGCCGAGCCGGTCATCGTCAAGGTCTTCCGCACCCTGCAGGACGGCGAGAACCCCGACGTCGTCGTGCAGTCCGCCCTGACCGCCGAGGGCTCCGACCGCGTGCCCATGGCCATCGGCCACCTCTCCGGTGCGTGGGACTCCCCCGCCGACGGGTCCCCGATGGAGGGACACCTGGCCTTCGCCCAGGAGTTCATCCCGGGCGTCGAGGACGCCTGGCGGGTGGCGCTCGTCGCCGCCGCGTCCGGCTCGGACTTCACCGCCCGGGCCCGCGACCTCGGCGTCGTCACCGCCCAGATCCACGGCGCCCTCGCGCACTCGCTGGGAACCCACGAGGTCACTCCGGAGGCCCGCGAGGCGCTCGTCGCCTCGATGCGCCAGCGGTATGCCGCGGCCGTGGCGCTCGTGCCCGAGCTCGCGTCCTGCGCCCCGGCCGTCGACCGCTTCGTCGCGTCGGTCCGCGACGTGAGCTGGCCACCGCTGCAACGGATCCACGGCGACTACCACCTCGGTCAGGTGCTCGACGTGCCCGAGCGGGGCTGGGTGGCCCTCGACTTCGAGGGCGAGCCGCTGCGCCCGCTCGCCGAACGCGTACAGCCTGATCTCACGGCGCGTGACGTCGCCGGGATGCTGCGGTCGTTCGACTATGCCGCGGGCTCCGTGGCGTTGGCCGAGTCCCCCGTCGACGCGACCACCTGGGCGGCCGCCTGCCGGACGGCCTTCCTCGACGGCTACGCCTCCGTCGCGGGCGCACCCGATGCCGATGCCCAGGCCCTGACCCGGGCGCTCGAGCTCGACAAGGCGCTCTACGAGGTCGTCTACGAGGCCCGCAACCGGCCCTCGTGGCTGCCGATCCCGCTCGGCGCCGTCGAGCGGCTCACCACCGAGGAGAGCACGTCATGACCACTGCCACCCACGGCCCCTCCTTGGACGACGCCGCCATCACCGCGTTCCTCCACGGCCGCAACGGCCAGCCGCACGACCTGCTCGGCCACCACGTCGGCCCGGGCGGTCTCACCATCACCGCCTACCGTCCGTACGCCACCCGGGTCGGCGCCCGCCTCGACTCGGGCGAGCGGGTCGACCTGCAGCACGTGCGTGACGGCATCTGGTCGATGACCTCGCCGGACTTCACGACGACGCACGACTACCGCCTGCTCGTCCAGTACGGCGACGGCGTCGAGCACGAGCAGGACGACCCGTACCGTTTCGCACCGACCCTCGGCGAGATCGACCGGCACCTCATCAACGAGGGGCGTCACGAGCAGCTGTGGACCGTCCTCGGGGCGCATGTGCGGCACTACCCCGGACCGCTCGGCGACGTCTGGGGCGTGTCCTTCGCCGTCTGGGCGCCGCGCGCCAAGGCGGTCCACGTCATCGGCGACTTCAACGACTGGGACCGCCGGTCCCACCCGATGCGCGCCCTCGGCGAGAGCGGCATCTGGGAGCTCTTCCTGCCCGGCGCCAGGGAGGGGATGAACTACCAGTTCGCCGTCCGCGGTCCCGACGAGCTCGTGAGGCTCAAGAGCGACCCCATGGCGCGCATGACGGAGGTCGCGCCGAAGCAGGCGGCCATCGTCACCGAGACCCACTACGACTGGCGCGACGACGACTGGATGGAGCGCCGCCGCACGAGCAACGCCCACCAGGGGCCGATGAGCATCTACGAGGTCCACCTCGGCTCGTGGCGCCAGGAGCTCGGCTACCGCGGTCTCGCCGAGCACCTCGTCAACTACGTGCGCGACCTCGGCTTCACGCACGTCGAGTTCCTGCCCGTCATGGAACACCCGTACGTCCCGTCGTGGGGCTACCACGTGACCGGCTACTACGCCCCGAGCTCACGGTGGGGACGTCCCGATGACTTCCGCTTCCTCGTCGACGAGCTGCACCGGGCCGGCATCGGGGTCCTGCTCGACTGGGTGCCCGGTCACTTCGCCACCGACGAGTGGGCGCTCGCGCGGTTCGACGGGTTGCCGCTCTACGAGCACCCCGACCCCCGCAAGGGGTGGCACCCCGAGTGGGGCTCCAACATCTTCGACTACGGCCGGCCCGAGGTGCGCAACTTCCTCGTCGCCAACGCCATCTACTGGCTCGAGGAGTTCCACCTCGACGGCCTCCGCGTCGACGGCGTGGCCTCGATGCTCTACCTCGACTACGCCCGCGACGCCGGGGCCTGGGTGCCCAACAAGGACGGCGGGCGCGAGAACCTCGAGGCCGTCGAGCTGCTCAAGGAGACGAACGGCACCGCCTACAAGCGGGTCGGCGGGATCGTCACGATCGCCGAGGAGTCGACGACGTGGCCGGGCGTCACGAAGCCGACCAACGAGGGCGGTCTCGGCTTCGGCTTCAAGTGGAACATGGGCTGGATGAACGACTCGCTGAAGTACCTCGGCGAGGAGCCCATCTACCGCAAGTACCACCACGGCAAGCTGACGTTCTCGCTCATGTACGCCTTCGACGAGAACTTCGTGCTGCCCATCAGCCACGACGAGGTCGTCCACGGCAAGGGCTCGTTGCTGCGCAAGTCGCGCGGCTCGCGCGAGGAGCAGGTGGCGACGCTCCGCGCGTTCCTGGCCTACCTCTGGTGCCATCCCGGCAAGCAGCTGCTCTTCATGGGGTGCGAGTTCGGCCAGGAGTCCGAGTGGTCCGAGGGTCGCAGCCTCGACTGGTGGCTGCTCGAGCAGCCGCTGCACTACCGCGTCCACAACCTCGTCAAGGACCTCAACGGCATCTACCGCAGCCACCGCGCCCTGTGGGAGCTCGACGCCGACCGCTCGGGCTTCGAGTGGCTCGAGGCCGACGACGCCGCCCACAACACGTTCTCGTGGCTGCGCTTCGGCAAGGGTGACCGGTCGACGGACGCGCCGGTCGTCGCCTGCGTCATGAACTTCAGCGGTGAGACGCAGCAGTCCTACCGGATCGGCCTGCCCCGGGGCGGGAGGTGGACGGTCGTGCTCGACACCGCCGGCTACCACCCCGACGCCCCGAGCAGCGCCGGTCTCGTGGTCGAGACCCGGGAGGAGAGCTGGCACGACCAGCCGTATGCCGTCGACCTCACCGTGCCGCGCCTGTCGACCGTGTGGCTCGTCCCCGTCGACGAGCCACAGGCGCCGAGGATCGCGGTGACGTCCGACGCCAGCGACCCTGCCGTCACGAGCACGAACGGAGACCCGTCATGAGCCACCCGCGCGCCGGTCAGCCGGCCCAGGCCGAGGACCTCGTCGACGTCGACGCCCTCATCGGCGCCTACTACGACCGCCACCCGGACGTCGACGACCCCGACCAGCAGGTCGCCTTCGGCACGTCGGGGCACCGAGGGTCCAGCCTGCGCACGGCGTTCAACGAGGACCACATCCTCGCCACGACGCAGGCCATCGTCGACTACCGCGTCTCGCAGGGCTTCGACGGACCGCTCTTCATCGGCCGCGACACGCACGGCCTGTCCGAGCCGGCCTGGCGCTCGGCCCTTGAGGTGCTCGTCGCCAACGGTGTGCGGGTGCTCGTCGACGACCGTGACGGCTTCACGCCGACCCCGGCCGTCTCGCACGCGATCCTCCGCGCCAACCGCGGAAAGGCACCCGGTGCAACGGGACTGGCTGACGGCATCGTCGTGACGCCGTCGCACAACCCGCCCGCCGACGGCGGGTTCAAGTACAACCCGCCCCACGGTGGCCCGGCCGACACCGACGCGACGTCCGTCATCGCCGCCCGCGCCAACGAGCTCATCCGGCAGGGTCTCAAGGACGTCAAGCGCGTCGCGTTCGACAAGGCTCGCACGGAGGCCGGATCGTACGACTTCCTCGGGACCTACGTCGACGACCTGCCCCACGTCGTCGACCTCGCCCGCATCCGCGAGGCCGGGGTGCGCATCGGCGCCGACCCGCTCGGCGGTGCGTCGGTCGCCTACTGGGGCGAGATCGGCGAGCGGCACGGACTGGACCTGACGGTCGTCAACCCGCGCGTCGACCCGCAGTGGGCGTTCATGACGCTCGACTGGGACGGCAAGATCCGTATGGACTGCAGCTCCCCCTCGGCCATGGCCTCGCTCATCCATGCCAAGGACGCCTACGACATCTCGACGGGCAACGACGCCGACGCCGACCGGCACGGGATCGTCACGCCCGACGCTGGCCTGATGAACCCCAACCACTACCTCGCCGTGGCGATCCAGTACCTCTACGGTGGGGCCCGCCCGAAGTGGCCCGCTGCGACCGCCATCGGCAAGACCCTCGTGTCGTCGTCGATGATCGACCGCGTGGCCGGCGACCTCGGCCGCACGCTCCTCGAGGTCCCGGTGGGCTTCAAGTGGTTCGTGCCCGGACTGCTCGACGGCTCCGTGGGCTTCGGTGGCGAGGAGTCGGCCGGAGCCAGCTTCCTGCGCCAGGACGGCACGGTCTGGTCGACCGACAAGGACGGGATCCTGCTCGCCCTGCTCGCCTCGGAGATCCTCGCAGCCACCGGCCGGACACCCAGCCAGCACTACGCCGAGCTGACCGCCCGACACGGCGACCCGGCATACGCCAGGATCGACGCCGCGGCCTCGCGCGAGGAGAAGGCCAAGCTGGGCGCGCTCTCCCCCGATGACGTCACCGCCGAAACCCTTGCGGGAGAGCCGATCACGGGCAAGCTCACGGAGGCCCCGGGCAACGGCGCCAAGATCGGCGGTCTCAAGGTGACGACCGAGAGCGCGTGGTTCGCGGCGCGCCCGTCCGGCACCGAGGACGTCTACAAGATCTACGCCGAGTCCTTCCGGGGCGCCGAGCACCTGGCCCGCGTGCAGGCCGAGGCCAAGGACGTCGTGTCGGCCGCTCTGGGCGGATGAGCAGTTCCGACGAGTCCGGTCCGCGCGGGCGCCTCCTGCTCGTGACGGCGGCCCGGGCGCAAGCCCGGGCCGCCCTCGCGTCCGCGGTGGCCACACGGCTCGGCCGGGCCGTCCTCGTCGACGGGACGGCGCTCGAGCTCGCGGTCACGGCCGGTGACGCGGCAGGGTGGGACGAACCGCCGACCTCGGAACAGCTGCGGATGCGGCTGCTGCGCTGGTCAGCCGCCCTGTCGGTGGCGGAGACCTACCAGCTCGAGGGTTTCGACGCGGTCGTCGCCGAGGACGCGCTCGGCGACCGGCTCGAGGACTTCCTCGACCTGGTCGAGCCCGAACCGGTGCACGTGGTCGTCGTGGCCGACGAGGCCGACCCGGCCACGCCGCGATGGGGCCTCTGGGTCGAGGGCACCGACGTCGGGTCCGACGTCGAGTGCGTCGCCGAGGACGTCGTGGCGCACCTCGACGAGTCACGTGTGCTCACGACTCCGCCCGCCTGACTCCCACCCCCCAACTCCCACCCCCCAACTCCCCCGACAATCGAAAGAGCATTCCGTCCGCCTCGAGGCGGACGGAATGCTCTTTCGATCAGGGGGGTGGTCGGTCAGAAGAGGGCGCTCATGAGGGACTTGCGGGCCCGGACGACGCGCTCGTCCGTCACGCCCACGACCTCGAAGAGCTCGACGAGGTGCTCACGGACCGTGTTGCGGTCGGCGTCGGCCGTGACCCGGACGGTGTCGATGAGCCGGAGGAAGGCGTCCTCGACGTGCCCACCGAGCAGGTCGAGGTCGGCGACGAGGATCTGCGCGTCGACGTCGGTCGGCGCGGCCGCGGCGGCGGCCCGGGCCGTCTGGAGGTCGACCCCCTGGGTGCGCTGCAGGAGACCCACCTGGGCGAGCCCCAGCTTGGCGTCGGTGTCGGCGGGGCTCTGCGCCAGCGCCTCGCGGTACGCCGCTGCGGCACCGTCGAGGTCGCCGGACTCGATGGCGTCGAAGGCCTTCTGGTGCAGGGGCGGCAGGGGCTGCTCCTGCTCGACCTCGTCGGCCGCGGCAGCGACGTCGCCGGCCGCGACGGTGCCCGTGACGCCGTGCTGCGCCGCGAGCGCCAGCACCTGGTCGATGATCGCCGTGATCTGAGCCTCGGGCTGGACACCCTCGAAGAGCGGCACCGGCTGGCTCTGCACGAACGCGAAGCTCACCGGCACGGCCTGCACCTGGAAGGCCTGCAGGATCGTGGGGTTGGCATCGACGTCGACGGTCACGAGCTGGAAGCGGCCCGCGTAGCGACGGGCGACCGCGCCGAAGGACGCGACGAAGTCGGCCGACTCCTGGAGCCGTGGCGACCACAGCACCATGACGACGGGGTGCCGATCGGACGCCGCAATGACGTCACGGATCGTGGCGTCAGTGCCCTCGATGACGAGGCCGGCACCGTCCGCGGAGGTGGAGGCCGCGCCGGAGGCGGGGCCAGCCGGCTGGGCCGGACGCTTGAGCGATGACAGGTCGACGGCACCGCGCAGTGCTGCTGCGGTGAATGGCTGGTGACTCATAGATCAATCCTGTCTCACCGACCCGAGCCGGCGACGAGCTGGTCGGATGCGGCGACGATTCGCGCCGGTCCCGATGCAGGGATGACGATGGCGATGATCTCGTTGGAGGTCAGGCTGGCCTCGGTCGTGATCTGCTTGATACCGGTCAGGAGCGTGAGGTCCTTGGCCGGCGTCAGCTTGACGGGCGCGCGCATGGCGATCGCGTCGCTGCGCACGAGGTGGGCGAAGACGATGGCTCCCTTACCGTCCTTGAGCCGCAGTCCGCCGATGATGCCCTTGGGGTCGTGCTCCTGGGTGAACGCGCCCTGGTTGTTGAGGGCCTGCGACTGGGCGGCGGCCGACTGGCGCAGCTGCTGCGACAACGGGTCGTCGGCGAGCATCTTGGTCGCGGTCGGCTTCGGGTACTTCACGGAGGCGGCGAAGGCAGCCACGACGTCGTCAGGCTTCGCGCTGAGGCCTGCACCGTCGCCCACGGCGGCAGACCCGTCGGTCGTCGCATCGAGGGCGTCGAGCTTGGCCTCCGGGAGCATCGGCGTGACGGCGGCCGCCTTGAACGGTGCACCGGCCTGGCCGCCGACGAGCAGCACGAGAACGGCGGCCCCGGTCTTCTTCAGCGTCGTCTGCGCCAGCACCTGCTGCGGGGCGTCCCCACCACGCGAGATGGCGAGCACCTTGACGCCCGTCGTCGAGAGCTCCCCGGCGGCCTTGTCCGCAGCCGTGCGACCCGGCAGCGTCTTGGCGTAGGCGTTGGCCGACTGGAGCGCCGCCCCGACGAAGGCCTTCTCCCTGGCAGCGGCCCCTGCCGCGGTGGCATCGAGCGACGACGCCGCCACGGCACCCACCGCAGTGGCGGCCGTCGTCTGGGCGGCGTCCGGAGCGACGGCAGGGGTCTTCGGGGCCCCGGCGTCGCCGGAGCTGCTGGTGCAGGCGGAGAGCATGGCAGCACTGGCGAGCGCGGCGGCAAGAGCACGTCGACGGATCGCGGCGCGGGGCATGGAGAAGCCTTTCAGTGACTCAGGGGACAGGTCGAGCACGGCCGACCGCGACCCACGATACGCACGGAGGCTACGGGTTCCCAATCGGCGACGGGCCCCGCTGAGGGCATTTCGGGCAGTCAGGACACATCCAGGAGAGGGATCCGTGTCAGACGGGTCACGCCGGTCGCACGTCGCGAATGCCCGGACTGCCTCGTTCGTGACGATGCGCCCTCAGACGCGACGGACCAGCCTGATCTCCGGTGTCCCGGTCGCCGGATGCGCGTCGCGCCCGCCCTCGTCGACGAACCCGCGACGGGCGTAGAAGGCCCTGGCGCGGGCGTTGCCCTCGACGACCCACAACGTGGCCGCACGGTCCTCGACGAGCTCGTCGAGGAGGCGGTCGGCGACGCCGGTGCCGCGGGCCTGCGGCACCAGGTTGACGGCATACAGCTCCCACTCGGTGGGGGCGTCCTCGTCGCGGCTCGGGCCGGCGCTGCCGAAGCCGGCGAGGTGACCGTCGGGACCCACGACGACGAGCGTGCGTCCGGCCGCGCCCGCAGGCTCGGCGGTCCGTTCACGCCAGTTGTCCGCACACCGTTCGTCGCTCAGCCCGGCCAGGTAGTCGGCGGGCATCAAGCCGGCGTATGCGTCGCGCCAGATCGCCATGTGCACGCGCCCCAGCTCGTCGCAGTCCTCGAGCCCGAGCGGCCTGAGGCCCCAGCCGCCCTCAATCATCCTGCTGACGGTCCAGCGCGTCCTCGAGTCGCTCGAGCTTGCCGTCGAGCTCACCCGTCCAACCGGGGCGGATGTCCGCCTTGAGCACGAGCCCGACACGCGGCGAGGTCTGCGCCAGCACGTCGCAGCACTGCTTGACGACCCCCATGCACTCGTCCCACTCCCCCTCGATCGTCGTGAACATCGCGTCGGTGCGGTGCGGCAGGCCGGAGTCGCGCACGACACGGATGGCTCGGGCGACGGCGTCCGACACCGACCCGGTGTCGTCGGCCGCGACGGTGGGTGCGACGGAGAAGGCGATCAGCATGCCCTCACCGTATGCCGCCGTGAACGCCGCCGCGCGACCACCCTTCGCCTGCGCCGCACTCCGAGGGCCCACCCCCTCCTCGGGCGCAGTCCGGGTCGGGTCAGGAGTCGAGCTGCGCGAGGAGGCGGTCGGCGGCAGCGTACGGGTCGGTGCGACCGGCGACCACCTCGCGGGCCAGTGCCATCACCCCGTGGTGACCTCCGAGGTGGTCGAACCGCGAGCGCAGTGCTGCGAGCGCGATCGTCTCGATCTCGACGGCGGCGCGGCGTTCGCGGCGGCGGATGAGCTCGCCGTTCTCCTCGATGAACGCCCGGTGCTTGTCGAGCGCCTCCATCACCTCGTCGATCCCGGTCTTCTGGGCCGCAACGGTCTTGACGACCGGTGGCCGCCACAGGCCGGGCTCGGTGCGGTCGCCGAGGGAGATCATGTGACGCAGGTCGCGCACGGTCGCGTCGGCGCCGTCACGGTCGGCCTTGTTGACGACGAAGACGTCGCCGATCTCGAGGATGCCGGCCTTGGCCGCCTGGATGCCGTCGCCCATCCCGGGCGCGAGGAGCACGACCGAGGTGTCGGCGAGGCCGGCGACCTCCACCTCGGACTGGCCCACGCCGACGGTCTCGACGAGCACGACGTCGCACCCGGCCGCGTCGAGCACGCGGATCGCCTGCGGCGTCGTGAAGGACAGGCCGCCGAGGTGTCCACGTGACGCCATCGACCGGATGTAGACCTCGGGGTCGAGGGCGTGGTCCTGCATGCGGATGCGGTCGCCCAGGAGCGCGCCGCCCGAGAAGGGCGAGCTGGGGTCGACGGCAAGCACCCCGACCCGCAGCCCCCGCTCGCGGAACGCCCCGACGAGAGCCGTCGTCGTCGTCGACTTGCCCACTCCCGGAGAGCCGGTCAGCCCGATGACGTAGGCGTTGCCCGCGTGCGGCGCGAGTGCGGCCATCACCGTTCGGAGCGACTCGTGACCGTCCTCGACGAGCGAGATGAGACGCGCCACGGCACGCGGCGAACCCGCCCTGGCCGACTCGACCAGGGCGGGGACGTCGACGGATCGGCGTGCCACGCGGCGCGGACCCCGGCTGCTCAGGCGGAGGCGGGGACGCGGACGATGAGGGCGTCGCCCTGACCGCCGCCACCGCACAGCGCGGCGGCACCGACACCGCCACCGCGGCGCTTCAGCTCGAGCGCGAGGTGCAGGGCGATGCGGGCGCCGGACATGCCGATGGGGTGGCCGAGCGCGATGGCGCCGCCGTTGACGTTGACCTTGTCGACGTCGATGCCGAGCTCCTTGGCGGAGGCGAGACCGACAGCCGCGAAGGCCTCGTTGATCTCCACGAGGTCGAGGTCGGCGGGCGTGATGCCCTCCCTCTCGCAGGCGCGGGCGATGGCACGCGCCGGCTGCTGCTGGAGCGTCGAGTCGGGTCCGGCCACCATGCCGTGCGCACCGATCTCGGCGAGCCACGTCAGGCCCAGCTCCTCGGCCTTCGCCCTGCTCATGACGACGACCGCGGCGGCACCATCGGAGATCTGCGAGGCGGAGCCCGCCGTGATCGTGCCGTCCTTGCTGAAGGCCGGACGCAGGCCCGAGAGGGAGGCCGCCGTCGTGTCGGCGCGGATGCCCTCGTCGTTCTTGAAGACGACGGGGTCGCCCTTGCGCTGCGGGATGCTCACCGGCACGACCTCGTCGTCGAAGAGGCCGTCCTTCCACGCCTTGGCGGCGAGCTGGTGGCTGCGGGCCGAGAACTCGTCCTGCTCCTCGCGCGTGAAGGCCTGCTCCCCCGTGTTGGCCTGCTCGGTGAGCAGACCCATGGCCTGGTCGGTGAAGGCGTCCCACAGGCCGTCGAAGGCCATGTGGTCGCGCATCGTCACGTCGCCGTACTTGTAGCCCTCGCGCGACTTCGTCATGAGGTGAGGCGCGTTCGTCATCGACTCCTGGCCGCCGGCGACGACGACGTCGAGCTCGCCGGCGCGGATCAGCTGGTCGGCCATGGCGATGGCGTTGATGCCCGAGAGGCAGACCTTGTTGATCGTCAGGGCCGGGACGGTCATCGGGATGCCGGCGGCGTGCGCGGCCTGGCGGGCCGGGATCTGGCCCGCGCCGGCCTGCAGCACCTGGCCCATGATGACGTACTCGACCTGCTCCGGGGCGAGGCCCGCCTTCTCGAGAGCGCCCTTGATGGCGATGCCACCGAGGTCCGACCCGGAGAAGTCCTTGAGCGAGCCGAGCAGCCGACCCATGGGGGTCCGGGCACCGGCGACGATCACGGAGGTGGGACGGTCAGCAGTCATGGGTGAGGCCTCTTCCGACGTCGTTGGGGATGTCCCGACAAACTGTAGTCCGGGCCCTCGTGGGGCCCTCGCCAAGCATGACCAAGCGCACACGGCATACGCACTCCGTATGCCGTCACGCCGCCCTACGTTGGGACCATGAGCGCCACTCCCGCCCCCCTCTTCACCCACATCGACCACGTCGGCATCGCGGTGCCCGACCTCGACGCGGCCATCGCGTTCTACGAGGAGACGTACGGCATGGCGTTGCTCCACCAGGAGACCAACGACGAGCAGGGCGTGCGCGAGGCCATGATGGGCGTCGGCGAGTCCGGCTCGTGCATCCAGCTGCTGGCGCCACTCTCCCCCGAGTCGACGATCGCGAAGTTCTTGGGCCGCAGCGGCCCCGGCATCCAGCAGCTCGCCTACCGCGTGGCCGACATCGACGCCGTGTGCGCGACGCTGCGCGAGCGTGGCCTGCGCCTGCTCTACGACACCCCGAAGCGCGGCACGAGCGACAGCCGCGTCAACTTCATCCACCCCAAGGACGCTGGTGGCGTCCTCGTCGAGCTCGTCGAGCCCTCAGGCCACGCCGGGCACTGACGCGTCGACACCGGAGCGCTGGGCGGCGAGCTCCGTCTCGGTCAGCACGACGAGGGCGGCGGTCCAGGCGAGAGGTGCCGGCCCGGCGGGGCGCCCGTCCGGGAGGACCTTCTCGGGGAGGCTGCCCCACGTCGTGCAGTGGCGGTCGAGCCACGTCATCCAGTGCTCGGCGACCAGGGGATGACCGGAGGCAGCGGCCGTGTAGGCGACCATCGCGGTCTCCGGGGTCCACGAGACGCCGTCGCTCTTCCACTCGACGCCGGGAGCCAGACCTCCCGCCTCGCGCTGGGCGAGGACGGGGTAGCGCTCCCAGGCACGCTCGGCGGCCTCGTCGCCGACGACGGCGAAAGGTGGCATGAGCATCGCGACCCCGGCATCGAGCCCTCCGGAGTGCCCGTGCCGCTGGTAGTCGGGGCCGAACTGCGCGCGGATCAGCGACCGCAGGGCGCGGGCCGCTCGACTCGCCCGGTCGGCCCGGTGCACATCCCCCTCGGCGACGTACGTGGCAGCGGCGGCCTCGAGCCCGGCCGCGAGCGGGGCCGCGGTCCCGAGGGTCACCTCGCGCTCCGAGACCTCCCAGTAGTCCGGTGATACCTCCGGAAGCCGCGTGCCTGCAGCCGTCTGGGCCATGACGAAGCCGAAGGCCCGGTCCCGCAGCGCCCGCAGCTCGGCGGGAAGGGTCCGTCCCGTCCCGGCCGTGCGGACCCGCTCGAGGGACCAGAGCACCCATCCGGCGCCGTCGCTCTGGCGAGGACGGTCGTCCGGCGGACCGGACCCGTCGAGCCGGTAGCGGGCCTCGAAACCGCCGTCGGCGCGCTGGACGCGGGAGAGGAAGCCGAGCACGCGTCGGGCGTCGGCGACGTGTCCGGTCTCTGCGTAGGCCGCGGCGACGAAGGCGGAGTCCCTCGGCCACGCGTAGGCCCAGGGTCCGTCGGGCCCGGCCGCGACCGCACCGTTGGGCTGGGTCAGACCACGGAGGTCACGCAGGGCCTGCGCCGTGGCCCGGGTGCGCGCACCCGCGGCCGGCACCGTCCCGTCGGCGAGCCAGATGTTCTCCTCCAGGGGGTCGATGAGCCGGCCGCCCAGCGTCGCCGGGCCGAGCACGGAGCTCGTGCGCCAGGTCGCGTCGTTGCGCAGGACCGGGAGGGGAAGGTCGTGCTCGACGAGCAGCGGGACGAGGCCGAGGCCTGCCGTCACCACGGCAGCGACGGCGCCCAGCACGGCACGTCGCACGTGCACCTCCCCTCGTTCCCGGCTCGACCTCACCGCCCTAGAGGGCGCCAGTGTGGCACGCACCGGGCCCGCTCGGCGCAGGATCGAGACGCCCTCCACGTAGCATCGGCTGCCATGGAGGTGACACGCCGTCAGGCCCTGACCGCGGCGGCCGGGGCGGCCGTGGGGGCGGCCGGAGCGGTGGGAGCGGTGCGGGTGAAGGAGCACCTCGACGAGTCCACCCCGCTGCCCTTCTACGGCAGTCCCGTCAGCGCGGTCCGGCCGGACCGGTCCCCACCGTCCGCAGCCGGGGCATCCGTCGTCTGGAGCGGCCCGGGCGACCGGCGCCGGGTCGCGTTGACCTTCGACGACGGGCCGCACCCCGACTGGACCCCGCGCGTGCTCGAGGCCCTCGAGGCCGAGGACGTGCCGGCCACCTTCTTCTGCCTCGGACGGAACGTCCGCGACCACGGTGACCTGCACCGCGGCAGCGTCGGACGCCACGAGCTGGCCAACCACACCTTCGACCACCCTGACCTCGGGCGCTACGACTGGTCGCGCTGCCGGGACGAGATCGAGCGCACGACCCAGCTCATGAAGAAGACGTACGGGATCGCTCCCACCCTCTTCCGGCCGCCCTACGGCCACCTCGGCGGGGCCGCCCTCCTGGCCGCCACCGAGGCCGGGCTGACGAGCGTGCTGTGGTCGGCCCAGGCGCGCGAGGACCTCGTGGCGGGTCGGCCGGACGGCATCGTCGACGACATCGCATCGCAGGTTCGCCCGGGCTCCATCGTGCTCGCGCACGACACGGGCTCGGACGACCGGCTCGTCACCATCGACCGGCTGCCGGCGATCATCCGCCGGCTGCGCGACGACGGCTACACGTTCGCCACGGTCTCCGACCTGCTGGCGACCAGCAGGGCCAGCGCCACGACGCCGAGCCACACGTAGGCCGGCCAGAGAGCAAGACGCTCGAGGCCGCCGACCCACGTCGGGCCACCGAGGCGCGCACCGAACGCAGCCGCAGCGGCGAGGGTGAGGGCGCCGACGAACGTGCCTGACCGGGCGACGGCCCGCGACACGACTCCCGAGCRCCGCAGGGCCTCCGCGGTGGCCAGGACGGCGAGGGGCTGGAGCACGAAGACGGGCAGGGCCACGACGACGTGCCATCCCGGCTGCTGGTCCACCGGCACCAGGCCGACGGCGGCAGCCGCGAGCGCCGAGACGACCCACAGCCAGACGGCAGTCCCTCCCCACGTCCCGGCGCCCAGCCTTGGCCGCAGGAGCAGGGCGCCGGATGCACGCAGCAGGCCGAAGACGACGAACGCGAGGTTCATCACCGCGTGTCCCGGTGAGCACACGTCGACGAGCGACCCCGCGTGGCCCGATGAGCACGTCAGCATCCCGAGCGCGCTGATCGTGTCGTCGCGCAGGGAGTATGCCGCCGAGGCACCGGCCGCCACGAGCAACTCGACGAGCACGTAGGCCGGCTGCACCAGCCAGCACCCCAGCCCTGCCGTGAGTCGTCGCACGCGCCGAACGTACCCGGCAACCGCGCCGCCCCACCCCGCCGACCCCCTGAACGGTCCTCGTGACCCAGGTCACCTGTGGTGGCCGTCTCAGAACGGGCTACCGGCGGGTCACGTCTCGCTACGTTCGGGGGCACACCGCGCTGGTTCGACACCGGTTCGACACGGTCTCGACCCACCAATGACGCTGCGACGTAAGGACCTTCACATGCAGGCCATCCGCGACGCCATCCTCTCCGGCGACCGCACCCAGGAGACCTACGCGAACATCGAGATCCCCGCGACGTACCGCGGGGCGACCGTCCACAAGGACGAGGTCGGCATGTTCGAGGGGCTCGCCACGCGCGACAAGGACCCGCGCAAGTCGCTGCACATCGACGAGGTACCGGTGCCGGAGCTCGCCCCCGGCGAGGCGCTCGTCGCCGTCATGGCCAGCGCCATCAACTACAACACCGTGTGGACCTCGATCTTCGAGCCCGTCTCGACCTTCGGCTTCCTCGAGCGCTACGGCCGCATGTCGGAGTTCTCCAAGCGCCACGACCTGCCGTACCACGTCGTCGGATCCGACCTCGCCGGCGTCATCCTGCGCACCGGCCCCGGCGTCACCAAGTGGAAGCCGGGCACCGAGGTCGTCGCCCACTGCCTCTCGGTCGAGCTCGAGGACGCCGAGGGCCACAACGACACGATGCTCGACCCGCAGCAGCGCATCTGGGGCTTCGAGACGAACTTCGGCGGCCTCGCCGAGCTCGCGATCGTCAAGGCCAACCAGCTGATGCCCAAGCCCGGCCACCTGACCTGGGAGGAGGCGGCCTCGCCCGGCCTCGTCAACAGCACGGCCTACCGGCAGCTCATCTCCAAGAACGGTGCCGCGATGAAGCTCGGCGACCGGGTGCTCATCTGGGGCGCGTCCGGCGGCCTGGGCTCCTACGCCACTCAGATGGCCCTCGCCGGCGGCGCCACCCCGATCTGCGTGGTCTCCTCACCCGAGAAGGCGCAGATCTGCCGCGCCATGGGAGCCGAGCTCATCATCGACCGCAACGCCGAGGGCTACCGCTTCTGGAACGACGAGGGCACCGAGCAGAATCCGCGCGAGTGGCAGCGCCTCGGCAAGAAGATCCGCGAGCTGACCGGCGGCTACGACGTCGACATCGTCTTCGAGCACCCCGGCAGGGAGACGTTCGGCGCCAGCGTCTACGTCGCGCGCAAGGGCGGCACCATCGTCACGTGCGCGTCGACGTCGGGCTACATGCACGAGTACGACAACCGCTACCTCTGGATGAACCTCAAGCGCATCGTCAGCTCGCACTTCGCGAACTACCGCGAGGCGTGGGAGGCCAACGAGCTGGTCAACCGCGGCCTGATCCACCCGACCCTGAGCAAGACGTACTCGCTCGACGAGGTCGGGCAGGCGACACTCGACGTCCACCGGAACGCCCACCAGGGCAAGGTCGGCGTGCTGACGCTCTCCCCCGAGCCCGGCCTCGGGGTCACCGACCCCGGGAAGCGCGCCGGCTTCGAGTCGGCGATCAACCGCTTCGCCGACCAGTAGCCTCCCCGGCCCGGCCCTCGGCCAGGTGGCGCACGAACCAGGCGCGGGCCAGCAGCGCGGCCTGCGCGAGGGTGCCGGGCTCCTCGAAGAGGTGGGTCGCGCCGGGAACCATGGCCAGCTCGCTGGTGCACCCCGACAGGTCCTCCCGCGCCTGCCGGTTGAGCTCGAGCACCACATCGTCCGCGCCCCCGACGACGAGCAGCGTCGGGACGCGGACGTCCTTCAGGCGCGGGGCGGCGAGGTCGGGGCGACCACCACGGGACACCACGGCCGCCACGCGGGCGTCGGGCTCGGCAGCGGCCCACAACGCTGCGCCGGCGCCGGTGCTCGCCCCGAAGTACCCCACCCGGCACGCCGCGGTGTCGTGCCGGGTGCCCAGCCAGCCGGTCGCGAACCCGAGGCGACCGGCCAGGAGCGGGATGTCGAACACCTTGCGACGGTCGTGCTCCTCCTCGGGGGTCAGCAGGTCGAGCAGCAGCGTGCCGAGACCGGCGGCGTGGAGCACGTCCGCGACGTAGCGGCTGCGGGGGCTGTGCCGGCTGCTGCCGCTGCCGTGGGCGAACACGACGACGCCCGAGGCGCCCTGCGGCACCCGCAGGTGTCCCTCGATCGCCACTCGACCCGCCGGGATGACGACGTCCTCGTCGGTGTCCCCGTCCGAGCTCCCGACCGCATCGGGCAGGCGGAACCGGCGGTCGGCCTGCTCCAGCAGCGCGATGACCTCGTCGTCGGTCGTCGGCGAGAAGTCCTCGTAGTGCGCCCCCACGGCCCTGAAGTACCTCGGCGCCGACACGCACACGACCGTCTCAGCCTCCGGCAGGTGCCCCAGGGTGTCCGCCGGGGCGACCGGGACAGCCAGGACGACGCGTCTGGCCCCGAGCTGCCTGGCCACGAGGCAGGCCACCCGTGCCGTCGATCCCGTCGCGATCCCGTCGTCGACGACGACGGCCACCCGGCCGCGCAGGTCGACTCGGGGCCGCCCGCGCCGCAAGCGCTCGACCCGGGCGTCGAGGACTGCGCGCTCGCGGCCTTCGACGGCCTCGAGCTCGTCGTCGGTGACCCGGGCACGCGCCACCATGGCGCGGTCGACGACCCTCAGCCCGCCTTCTCCGATGGCGCCCATGGCGAGCTCCGGCTGGAAGGGCACACCGAGCTTGCGCACGACGATCACGTCGAGGGGGGCCCGGAGCCCTTCGGCGACGACAGCCGCGACGGGCACGCCTCCCCGGGGCAGCCCCAGCACGACGACGTCCTCACCGCGGAGGAAGTCCAGCTTCCCGACCAGGTGCCGGCCCGCGTCGAGCCGGTCCTCGAACACGAGCATGGTGACCTCCCTGGCTCGGACACCGAGCGGCGGAAGCGCAGGTCGCGCGACAGCACAGCCACCCGCCGGCTACGCGTGTCTCCCACCATCGTGGCCCGAAGGCCGAGCCCCGGGTCAGAGACCTTGGTCCCGAAGGGTCGCGCGGCAGCACCTGACGTAGGCTCGCGACCGTGAGCATCTGGGGACGCTGGGCGCGCTACCGCCGCACCCAGCGCGCCCGGATGGACGAGTTCCGGGCTCGTGACCTCGGCTTCGGCGCGCCGGCCTCGCGGGCGCAGTACGACGAGCCCGCCGCGTCCGGCGACCGGGCATCCGAGCCCGACCTCATCGCGAGCACCCTGCCCTTCGCCCCGGGGCCGTTGGACGAGGAAGTCGCCGCGTCGCCCGCGTCGCCCGCATCGCCCCCAGCGGATGCCGCGCCCCCGGCACCCCCCGGGCCCGGCGCCCCCAGCCGTGACGACGGCAGGAAGGGCAAGGACAAGCGCCGTGACTTCGGCCCCAGCGGCACGCCGTTCAACCGGCAGTCGCCGTTCTACGTCGGCTTCGTCGGCGCCGTCGGCGTGCTCACGGCCTACGCCGTCGTCCAGTCCGTCGGTCGTCTGGGCACCGTCATCACGCTGCTCGTCATCTCCTTC
The DNA here is from genome assembly GCF_052114705.1 of Terrabacter sp. 2YAF2. Classification (NCBI taxonomy): domain Bacteria; kingdom Bacillati; phylum Actinomycetota; class Actinomycetes; order Micrococcales; family Intrasporangiaceae; genus Terrabacter; species Terrabacter sp. 2YAF2. Next base: position 43,210 of record NZ_JBFRFG010000018.1, on the reverse strand, counting down.
TTCCTGACGCTCACGCTCAACCCGCTCGTCGAGGCCCTGACCCGCCGAAACCTGCGCCGGGGCTGGGCCGTGACGATCGTCTTCCTCGGCGTCCTCGCGGTCTTCACGCTCGTCGGGTGGGTCGTCATCCCACCTGTCGTCGAGCAGGGCAGCGAGCTCACGACGAACGCACCCCGGATGTTCGACAACCTCCTGGCCAACCCGTGGGTGCAGGACGTCGACCACCGCTACCACCTCGTCCAGCGCATCCAGGAGGAGGTCAACAAGCGGGTCGCCGACGGCAACCTGTGGGCCGGGGTCTTCGGCGGCGTCCTCGACGCCGGCAAGCTCATCGCGACCGGCGTCTTCAGCGCCCTGACCGTCCTCGTCCTGACCCTCTACTTCCTCGCCTCGTTCCCGGCCGTCAAGCAGGCGGCCTACGCGGTCGTCCCGGCGAGCCGGCGACCACGCACCATCTCCCTCGCCGAGGAGGTCATGCGCCGGGTCGGGGCGTATGCCATCGGCCAGGTGGCCGTCGCGGCCATCAACGCGTTCTGCGCGTGGATCATGATGAGCCTCATCGGCCTCAAGTTCGCCGCCGTGCTCGCCGTCGCGGTGGGCTTCCTCGGGCTGGTGCCGATGGTCGGTGCGACCCTCGGCGCGTCCGTCGTCGCGATCGTGGCGTTCTTCGACGAGCCCAAGAAGGCGCTCATCGTCATCATCTACTTCATCGTCTACCAGCAGATCGAGAACTACGCCGTCATGCCGCGCATCATGCAGCGGACGGTGGCCGTGCCGGGCGCCGTCACCGTCGTCGCCGCCCTCGCGGGCGGGGCGCTCCTCGGCATCCTCGGCGCGCTCCTGGCGATCCCCTTCGCCGCCGGCGCCCTGCTGCTCTACGAGGAGGTGCTCGTCCCGCGCCAGCGACGGCACTAGTCGTATGCCGTCGCCCCCGTGACGCGCGCGCCTCGGGCCGTCGTGGCAGGCTCTCCTCCATGACGCTGCCCCCGACGTTCGCCGAGGACGTCATCGACCAGCCGGCCCGCGTCCAGCTCGAGGTCTTCCTCGACGAGCACCGGACGGCCCTGCGCGACTCGCTCGACGGGCTCACCGAGCAGGAGACCCGTCGGTCGCTCGTTCCCTCGGCGACGACGCTGCTCGGCCTGGTCAAGCACGCGACGTTCGTCGAGAAGGTGTGGTTCGACGAGGCGGTGAGCTGTCGGTCGCGAGCCGAGATCGGCATCCCGGCCACCCCGGACGAGTCGTTCGTCCTCGACGACGGCGACACCGTGGCCTCGGTGCAGCAGGCGCACCGAGAGGCGTGCGATGCCTCGCGCGCGGCCACGGCCGGGCTCGGGCTCGACGACCTGCTGCAGGGCAACCGCCGGGGTCCGCTGCCGCTGCGCTGGGTCTACTTCCACGTGCTGCGCGAGCTCGCCCAGCACTGCGGGCACGCCGACATCCTGCGGGAGCAGGTGCTCGCGGCCCGACCCGCGGGCTAGCGCGAGCCGGGGCACCCGGTCCCCGTCAGCCGCCGTGGCGCACCGGGGCAGGCTGCCGTGTCCGGGCGATCCCGTCGCGGTGCTCCAGGGCGGTCACGACGGCGACCATGTCGAGAGCCCCGGCCCCGGAGTCCTCCGTCGCCCGGAAGAGCTCACGGGTCACGTCGAGCAACGGGCTCGCCGCGCCGGCCGACCGCGCCGCCTCGGCCACGAGCCGGGTGTTGGTGTGGACGTCCCGGACGGCGGCCTGCGCGTCGAAGTCCCGCGCGAGCAGCTTGGCGAGCTTCAGGGTCGAGACGGCGCTCGCCATCGGCCCGGAGTCCAGGACCTGCTGGAAGGCGGTCAGATCGAGGTCGAGGGCGGCCGCGAGGTGGTAGGCCTCCGCGAGCCCGGCGACCATGGTGCAGAGGTAGAGGTTGACGGCGAGCTTGGTGCCGAGGCCGGCCGGCACGGGTCCGCAGCGCACCACCGTCCGGCACATCCCCCGCAGGAGCGGCATCACCTGTTCGACCGCCTCCTCGGCACCGGCGACGAGGCCCACGAGCTCGCCACGCTCCGCGGGGACCCGGGACCCGGACACGGGTGCCTCGACGTAGCGACCGCCGGCGGCCACGACGTCGCGCTCGAGACCCGCCGAGAAGGTCGGGGACGTGGTGCCGAGGGCGACGACGGTCCGGCCGCTCACCATGGCGTCGAGCTCGGGCGTGCCGCGCCGGAGCACGGTGTCCACGGCGAACTGGTCGGCGAGCATCAGCAGCACGACGTCGCACTCGGCGAAGACGGCCGCCGGCGAGTCCAGGACTCGCGCGCCCTGCCGTGCCAGCCGCGCCGCCGCCTCGGGTGACCGGTTCCACACGGACAGTGGGGTCCCCGCCCGCAGGAGGTTCGTGGCCATGGGACCACCCATGATGCCGAGACCGATGAAGCCCACTCGTCCCATGACGTCCTCCTCACTGCCCTGCCGGCGATTATGACGACTGTCATAGTCGCTCTCGGATCATGACACATGTCATAGTTCAGGGAAAGCCGTCGACGCAGAACCAGGAGGCCGCCGATGTCGGACGGACCGGTCGGACACCGCGAACGCCTCGTCTACGAGACGGCGCAGCAGCTGCGACGGGCGGGCGTCACCGCCACCGGGCTGCGTCACGTCGTCGCCGAGGCGGGGGCGCCCCGCGGCTCGCTCCAGCACTACTTCCCCGGCGGCAAGGACCAGCTCGTCGCCGAGGCGCTCGAGTGGTCCGGCTCGTGGGCCGCCGAGCGTGTCGTCCGGCACCTCTCGGGCATGCGCCGCCCCTCCCCCAGCCGGCTCTTCACCGCCATGCTCGACGACTGGGCGGCGGAGCTGCACGCCCGCGACTTCGAGCGCGGCTGCCCGGTCGCCGGCGCCGTCGTCGACTGCGCCGACACGAACCCGGCCGTCCGACAGGCGGCCTCGGCCGCCCTGGAGACGTGGCGCCGGCCGATCACCGAGGCGCTCGTGACGATGGGTCGGACCCGACGGCGCGCCGAGACCCTCTCGACCCTCATGCTGTGCGCGCTCGAAGGGGCCCTCGTCCTCGCCCGGGCGCAGCACGACACCGCTCCGCTGCGCCTCGTCGCCCGCGAGCTCGCACCGCTCCTCGACGCCTGAGGCCGCCCGACCTCAGCGGTAGGAGTTGCCCGGCGGCCGGGCGTCGCGGCGCTGCCAGCAGCCCGTGTGCCAGTGGCGCCGGTCGCCGAGGCCGCCAACGCCCTCGGCGGGCCACACGACGACGTGCGGCAGTCCGGGCGGGATGTCCTGCTGGCACCCCGGGCACAGGTAGTCACGCGTGGCGGACGCCCCGCTGACGGAGCGCACGGTCCAGCGCGTGCCGGCATACGACTCCTCCCGCGTGGAGCCGCCCTGGATCCGTGTCACGTCGAGCGGCACGTGCTCACGCGCGTGCTTGCTGGGACGACGACGCGAGGGCATGTCCCAAGGGTAGGTGTCAGGCGTAGGTGCGGAAGCCGCGCCCCGTCTTGCGCCCGAGGTAGCCGGCCGTGACGAGGTGCTCGAGCAGCGGGGCGGGCGCGTAGCCGCGCTCGCGGAACTCGAGGTAGAGCTCGCGCTCGATGGCGAGTGACACGTCGAGACCGACGACGTCGAGCAGCTCGAAGGGGCCCATCGGCAGGCCGCAGCCGGTCTTCATCGCGGTGTCGATGTCGTCGGCCGTCGAGTAGTTGGCCTCGAGCATCTTGACGGCGTCGTTGAGGTAGGGGAAGAGCAGGGCGTTGACGATGAAGCCGGCGCGGTCGCCGCACGTCACGGGGTGCTTGCCGACCGTCTCGCACAGGGCTCGCACGGTGGCCACCACGTCGTCCGCCGTCGAGACCGTGTGCACGACCTCGACGAGCTTCATCACCTGGGCCGGGTTGAAGAAGTGCATGCCGATGACGTCCTGCGGGCGCTTCGTCGCGGCCGCGCACTCGACGACGGGCAGCGAGCTCGTCGTCGTCGCGAGGATGGCCCCGGGGCGGCAGATCTCGTCGAGGTTCTCGAAGAGGGCGCGCTTGACCTTCAGGTCCTCGACGACGGCCTCGACGACGAGGTCGATCTGAGCGAGGTCCTCGAGGCGCGTCGTGCCGCGCACCCGGGCGAGCGCCGCGTCGCGCTCCTCCTCGGTGGCCTTGCCGCGCTGGACCGCCTTCTCGAGGCTCTTGGCGAGGGCGGTGCGCACGGCCTCGACCTTGGCTTCGCTGCGCGCCACGAAGGTCACGTCGAGGCCCGCCTTGGCGAAGACCTCGACCATCCCGGTCGCCATCGTGCCCGATCCGACCACGCCCACCGTGCGGATCGGACGCGTCGCCACGTGGGCGCCGTCCTGCGCCCGAGGGGTCAGCGCGTCGTCGACGACCGCCGAGCTGCCCGGCGCGGCATACGTGTAGAAGCCGCGACCGCTCTTGCGGCCCCTCAGGCCGGCACTGACCATCTGCTTGATGATCGGGCTCGGCGCGTGCAGCCGGTCGCGGCCCTGCTTGTACATCGTGTCGAGGATCTCGTAGGCCGTGTCGAGCCCGATGAGGTCCATCAGCGCGAGCGGGCCCATGGGGTAGCCGCAGCCGAGCTTCATCGCGGCGTCGATGTCCTCGCGCGTCGCGTACTTGCTCTCGAACATCGCGACGGCGTGGTTGAGGTAGCCGAAGAGCAGGGCGTTGGCGATGAAGCCGGCCTTGTCGCCGACGATGACGGGCTTCTTGCCGAGCCGCTCGGCGAGCGCCTTGACCTCCTCGAAGATCTCGTCGCTGGTGATGACGGTCTTGATGACCTCGACGAACTGGAGCACGGGAGCGGGGTTGAAGAAGTGCATGCCGACGACGCGCTTGGGGTTGATCGTCGCGACCGCGATCTCGGTGACCGGCAGCGAGCTCGTGTTGGTCGCGAGGATCGCGTCGTCGGAGACGATCGCGTCCAGCTTGGCGAAGATGTCCTTCTTGAGGTCGAGGTGCTCGGGCACGGCCTCGACGACGAGCTGGCACTCCTTGAGGTCGGCCATGTCGCTCGTGAACTGCACCCGGGCGTGGAGGCCCGCCTGGTCCTCGGCGCCCAGCTTGCCGCGGGAGACGGCGCGGTCGGTCGAGTGCTGGAGCACGCCCCGGCCCTTCTCTACCGCCTCGTCGCTGACCTCGACCGCGACGACGTCGATGCCGTTGCGCGCGAAGACCTCGACGATGCCGGCACCCATGGTGCCGAGTCCGATGACGCCGACCTTGGTGAACTCTCGAGCCATGGGCGAAAGTCTCGCAGAGGGTGTGCGCCGCCCACACCCGCCCGGGGCGTGACGCTCCCCACGCGACCTCCTCTAGGGTGGACCGGTGCGTCTCGTCATAGCCCGGTGCAGCGTCGACTACGACGGGCGCCTCACGGCCCACCTCCCGCTCGCGACCCGCCTGCTCGTCGTCAAGGCCGACGGCTCGGTGCTCGTCCACAGTGACGGCGGCTCCTACAAGCCGCTCAACTGGATGTCGCCGCCCTGCACCATGGCCGAGGCCGAACCCGACGACGGCCAGGCCGCCGAGGGGGTCGTCGCCGTCTGGCGCGTCCAGCACGCCAAGAGCGAGGACCGCCTGACCGTGCACATCCACGAGGTGCTCCACGACTCGGCGCACGAGCTGGGCATCGACCCCGGCCTCGTCAAGGACGGCGTCGAGGCGCACCTGCAGAAGCTCCTCGCCGAGCACATCCACACGCTCGGCCACGGCTGGTCGCTCGTCCGGCGCGAGTACATGACCGCCATCGGCCCGGTCGACATCCTCGCCAAGGACTCAGGCGGCACCAGCGTCGCGGTCGAGATCAAGCGCCGCGGAGAGATCGACGGCGTCGAGCAGCTGACCCGCTACCTCGAGCTGATGAACCGCGACCCGCACCTCGCGCCCGTGACCGGCGTCTTCGCCGCACAGCAGATCAAGCCGCAGGCGCGCACCCTCGCCGAGGACCGCGGCATCCGCTGCGTCGTCCTCGACTACGACGCTCTCAAGGGCATCGACGACGCGGAGTCACGCCTCTTCTGAGCCCGTCACGGGCGTATGCCGTGTGCCCGGCGCGGGCGGCCACGACCGGGTGACGCGTCAGGACAGGCCCTCGATCGGCTGCCGGGTGGTGCCGTCCGCGTCGACGAGCAGCAGGACGGGGTCGGTGTCGTCGCCACCGCGCACGACGACGACCGTCTCGCCCCGGTGCCGGTCGACGAGCTCCTCGAGCCCCGGAGAGCCGTCGTGCAGGTCACCGTGACCGAGGTGGGAGGGGACCCCGAGGTCGTCGGCGAGCGACTCGACGGGGCCCGTGTCGGGGACGTCGTCGGCGGCATACACCGCCTGGATCTTCTCGAGGTGGACGGCCGACGCGAGCCACGCGACGTCCGTGAGGCCCGGCGGGTTGACGACGACGAGGCGCGCGGCGCACTGCAGGTCGCTCATACCTGCGACGCTACGCCTGCTCAGGCGGGCGCGGGCTCGAGCGGCGCGAGACCACGCGCGGTGCGGATCACACCGACCAGCTCGCCCATGATGTCGTTGAGGCCGAAGTCCTTGGGCGTGAAGACCATCGCGACCCCGGCCGCCCGCAGCGCCGTGGCGTCAGACTCGGGGATGATGCCGCCGACGATGACGGGGACGTCATCGGCGCCCGCCTCGCGCAGGCCGCGGAGCACCTCGGGCACGAGCTCCATGTGCGAGCCGCTGAGGATCGAGATCCCGACGAGGTGGACGTCCTCGGCCACCGCGGCCGCGACGATCTGCTCGGGCGTCAGACGGATGCCCTGGTAGACCACCTCGAAACCGGCGTCGCGGGCGCGCACGGCCACCTGCTCGGCGCCGTTGCTGTGGCCGTCGAGCCCGGGCTTGCCGACGAGGATGCGCAGCTTCTCCCCCAGCTCCTCCCCGGTGCGTGCGACGAGCTCACGGACGTGGGAGAGGGCGTCGCCCGGCTCGCTCGAACCGACGCCCACCGAGCCGGAGACGCCGGTGGGTGCGCGGTACTCGCCGAACTGCTCGCGCAGGGCCGCGGCCCACTCCCCCGTCGTGACGTCGGCGCGGGCGCACTCGAGCGAGGCCACCATGAGGTTGGCCTCGGAGGCGGCGTCGGCGCGCAGCCGCGTCATCGCGGCCGACGCCCGCGCCCGGCGCTCGGGGTCGGCGTCGCGCGTCTCACGCCACCGGCGTACGGCCTCGGACGCCTGCCGCTCCACGTCGGCGTCTACCGTCTGGATGGCCGTGTCGAGGTCGGCGGTCAGCGGGTTGGGCTCGGTCGTCTCGAACTTGTTGAGACCGACGACGACGGCCTCGCCCGCCTCGATCCGGCGACGACGCTCGGCGTGCGAGGCCACGAGCGCGGACTTCATGTAGCCGGACTCGACGGCGGCGACCGCACCGCCCATCTCCTCGACGCGCGCCATCTCGACCTTGGCACCCGCGACGAGCTCGGCGACCTTGCCCTCGACGACGACCGACCCCGAGAAGAGGTCGTCGTACTCGAGCAGGTCGGACTCGTAGGCGAGCACCTGCTGCATGCGCAGGCTCCACTGCTGGTCCCACGGCCTGGGCAGGCCGAGCGCCTCGTTCCAGGCGGGCAGCTGGATGGCCCGCGCCCGCGCGTCCTTCGAGAGCGTCACCCCGAGCATCTCGAGGACGATGCGCTGGACGTTGTTCTCGGGCTGGGCCTCGGTCAGGCCCAGGCTGTTGACCTGGACGCCGTAGCGGAAGCGCCGCGCCTTGGCCTCGGTCACGCCATAGCGCTCACGGGTCAGCTCGTCCCAGAGCTCGACGAAGGCGCGCATCTTGCACATCTCCTCGACGAACCGGACGCCGGCGTTGACGAAGAAGGAGATCCGGGCCACCACGCTCGGGAACTCCTCCGGTGGCACCTGCCCCGAGTCGCGCACAGCGTCGAGGACCGCGACCGCCGTGGACATGGCGTAGGCGATCTCCTGCACCGGCGTGGCCCCGGCCTCCTGCAGGTGGTAGCTGCAGATGTTGATCGGGTTCCACTTCGGGATCTCGCGCACCGTGTAGGCGACCATGTCGGTGATGAGGCGCAGGGAGGGAGCTGGCGGGAAGACGTACGTCCCGCGCGAGAGGTACTCCTTGATGATGTCGTTCTGCGTCGTCCCGGCCAGGGCGTGCACCCACTCGGCCGGGTCCTCCCCGGCGGCCTCGGCCTGGCGCTCTGCGGCGACCTGGTAGAGCGCCAGGAGCCACATGGCCGTCGCGTTGATCGTCATCGAGGTGTTCATCTCGCGCAGCGGGATGTCCGCGAAGAGTGCTGCCATGTCGCCGATGTGGCTGATCGGCACGCCGACCTTGCCCACCTCGCCCCGGGAGAGCACGTGGTCCGGGTCGTAGCCGGTCTGGGTCGGCAGGTCGAAGGCGACCGACAGGCCCGTCTGGCCCTTCGCGAGGTTGCGGCGGTAGAGCGCGTTGCTCGCAGCGGCGCTCGAGTGGCCGGCATACGTGCGCATGACCCAGGGACGGTCGGGCGTCACCCGGGCAGGCGGGGACTGTGTGCTCTCCGTCGAAGACATGGCTCGACGGTAGCGGCGGCGTCTCGCCGTGGGCAGGCGCTCAGGCGGTGAGAGGCGCCACAGTCTCGCCCGCCGACGCCGGGTGGCGCGGGGCGAGGATGCGCTCGAGACGGCACCCGCGCAGCAGGCGCGTCGTGCGGTCGCTCGCGTCGACGAGCAGCAGCCGACGCTCGGCTCTCGTGGCCCGCCGATGGAGGTGCACGATGACCCCGAGCCCCGTCGCGTCGCCGATCTCGGCGCCGCCGAGATGCAGACGCAGCTCGCCCGGACCCTGGTTGATGACGGCGTGGATCGCGTCGCGGATGTCTGGCACCGTGTGGACGTCGAGACGCCCCTCGATGATGACATCGTGGCCGTCAGGCGCGTCGAGCACTCGGACCGGACCCCTACGGTGGGTGTTCAGCGTCATCTGGACCCCTCTCAACGCTGTGCCGTCACCAATGATGACGCCTCAGCCGACGAAAACGTTGCTCTTCGGAGTCAAGAACTGGTCAAGAAAATACGTCCGGGAAACGAACATCGTGACGTCGACGCGCAGGCGTCCCACCACTCCCGACAAAGCGGACACGCCAGCCCCGCCGGCTCTCGGGATGCCGAGGCCGACTAGTGGAGGCGGAACTCGTCGTCGGGCTCGCGCACGACCTCGGCGCCAAGGGTGCGCAGCGCCTCCTCGAAGCGCGGGTAGCCGCGATCGATGTGGTGCACGCCGCTGACGAGGGTGTCGCCCTCGGCCACGAGGCCCGCGATCACGAGCGCCGCCCCGGAGCGGATGTCACTGCTCTCGACCGGAGCCCCGGACAGGATCGGCACGCCGTGCGTCATGACGTGGTGGCCGTCGACCTGGGTGTCGGCCCCGAGTCGCGCGAGCTCCTGGACGGTGCGGAAACGCGCCTCGAACAGGTTCTCCGTGATCATGGCCGACCCGTCGGCGACGGCGTTGTAGGACAGGGCGAAGGGCTGCAGGTCGGTCGGGAAGCCCGGGTAGGGCAGCGTCGCGACGTCGAAGGCCCGCGGCCGGCGCTCGAGCGCCGAGATCCGGAAGCCGCGCTCGGTGACCTCGACGTGGCAGCCCGCGCGCTCGAGCGCCCCCAGAGGTGCACGCAGGTGGTCGGCCACGCCGCCCACCACCTCGATGTCGCCGCGGGTCGTCGCCGCGGCGAAGGCCCAGGTGCCGGCCGCGATGCGGTCTGAGACGACGGCGTGCTCGGTCGGAGCGAGCGCCTCGACACCGTGGACGACGATGCGGGACGTGCCGGCTCCCTCGATGCACGCCCCCATCGACACGAGCATCTCGGCGATGTCGACGATCTCGGGCTCCTTGGCGACGTTGTCGATCCTCGTCGTGCCGCGCGCCAGCACGGCCGCGGTGAGGATGTTCTCGGTCGCACCCACGCTCGGGAAGTCGAGGCGGATGTCCGCGCCCTTCAGCCCCTGGGGCGCGGTGGCGACGAGGTAACCGTGGGTCACGTGCACCTCGGCGCCGAGGGCCTCGAGACCCGCCGCGTGCAGGTCGAGCCCGCGGGAGCCGATGGCATCCCCTCCCGGAACGGCGACATCGGCCTCCCCCATCCGCGCCAGGAGCGGCCCGAGCACCGAGATGGAGGCGCGAAGCGCACGCACGAGCTCGTAGTCCGCGCGGTGACCGACGCGTTCGGGCACGTCGAGCACCACGGTGCCGGCTGCGGCGTCGTAGTCGACGTCCACGCCGAGGCGCCGCAGGAGCTCCGCCATGATCGTCACGTCGGCGATGGCCGGCACGTTCGTCAAGGTGGTCCGTCCGACGGCCAGCAGGGCCACGGCCATCAGCTTGAGGGCACTGTTCTTGGCGCCCACCACGGCCACCTCGCCCACGAGGTTGGCGCCACCGACGACGCGGAATCGCTCTCTCACCCACTGAACCCTAGCGGGGTCCCGGGCGGCCGCTGGACTCCGCGGGGAGGGTGAGAGAGTGGGCCCATGGTCAACCTGACGAGGATCTACACGCGCACCGGCGACGACGGCACGACGAGCCTCGGCGACTTCTCACGGGTCAGCAAGAACGACGCCCGGCTGCACGCGTACGCCGACTCCAACGAGGCCAACGCCGCCATCGGCATCGCAGTGGCCTGCGGCGACCTGCCGGACGAGGTGACGGCCACCCTGCAGCGGGTGCAGAACGAGCTCTTCGACGTCGGGGCCGACCTGTCGACCCCGTTGCGCCACAGCTACGACTACCCCCCGCTCCGCGTCGAGCAGCCGTGGATCGACGACCTCGAGAAGGACTGCGACCACTACCTCGAGCAGGTCGAGAAGCTGCGCTCGTTCATCCTGCCCGGCGGCACGCCCGGCTCGGCCTACCTGCACCTCGCGACGACCATCGTGCGGCGGGCCGAGCGCTCCGCGTGGGCGGCCGTCGACCAGCACGGCACCGCACCGGCCGCCGAGGGCACCGATGCCCGCGGGGTCGGTGGTGTCAACGTGCTGACGGCGAAGTACCTCAACCGCCTGTCCGACCTGCTGTTCATCCTGGCCCGCATCGCGAACAAGCGCATCGGCGGCGACGTGCTGTGGCAGCCCGGCGGCGGCAGGGTCGAGAAGCCCGAGCGCGCCAAGCGACACTGACCCGGCGGAAGCGGCATACGGCACACGGCGGCCAGACTCTCGCGCCCGATCTGGAGACGTCGGGGCGCCCCTTCCAGGCGTCAGGCGACGTTGACGTTGTAGCCGGGAGGCGAGGCCTCCTGCCACGACCGCAGCGCGGTGTAGGCAGGACCCTGCAGCGCCAGCTCGAAGCCGCTGTCGCCGTCGCTGCACGGCACCCGACTCGCGCCCGGCAGCAATGGGATCGAGTCGCCGCCGCGCAGCAGCTCGGGGACGTCGAGCAGGAGGCGCTGGCGCAGCCAGCGGTGCTTCGGACGCACGGAGACGCCCCCGAGGGAGTACCACTCGAGGGCGTTGTCGCCGAACCTGATGAGCCCCAGGCGCCAGCGGTCGGACTGCGACCGGCGCATGCCGCACAAGGTGAGGGGCAGGCCCTTGGCGATGTAGCGACGACGGAGGAAGGTCGTCGCAAGGACGACCACCGCGACCACCACCAGCGTGCCGACCACGACCTCGGTGGAGACGAGAGCGGACGGCACGCGAAGCTCAGTTCGTTTGCAGTGACGAGGCGTCGACGTGCTCGGCCACGATCGTCACCACGTCGGAGTCGACCGAGAGGAACCCGCCGTCGACCGTCACGGTGCGACGCTCGCCCTCGAGCGACTCGATGGCGACCTCACCCTCGACGAGGACGCCGAGCAGCGGCGCGTGGCCGGGCAGGATGCCCAGCTCGCCCGAGATGGACCGAGCGCGTACGAACTTGGCCTCGCCCTCCCAGACCTTGCGGTCGGCGGCAACCATCTCAACCTTGAGCGAACTCACGTTTCCTCCGGATCATGGGGTGTGTACTGCAGTTTAGTGCCTCCGCGCCGGTGCTCCTGACGCGCGGGAGGCGTATGCCCTCGGCCAGCTCCCCAGGCAGGAGCCGGGGGTCGCTATCGGCTGCGGTCAGTCGATCGTGGACGCATCCGTGGGCTCGCTCGCGCCCGGCTGCTCCCGCTGCCGGTCCTTCGCGAGGCGCGGGAGCTCCGGGCTGAAGTCCGAGCCGAGGTCGGAGATCGCCTGTCTGGCGAACACCTGTTGCTCGGTGACCACACGCTCCGAGCGGCCTCGACCGATGAAGGTGACGACCCAGTGCAACAGCGTCGTGATGCGGTGCTTGAAGCCGATGATGTAGACGAGGTGGACGGCCAGCCAGAGGATCCAGGCGAAGAACCCGCTGAACTGCGCCTTGCCCACGGACGCCACGGCCGAGAACCGCGAGATCGTCGCCATCGAGCCCTTGTCGAAGTACGTGAACGGCCCTTGCGGCTCTCGCCCCTCGAGCCCGCGCACGATCTGCTCCGCGGCGTAGCGCCCACCCTGGATGGCGACCTGCGCGACGCCGGGCAGTCCCTTCAGGGCCATCATGTCGCCGACGACGTGGACCTCGGGGTGGCCCGGGAGGGTGAGGTCGTCCTGCACCTCGATGCGACCGGCCCGATCGAGCCGGGCGCCCGTCTGGTCGGCGAGCTGGCGACCGAGCGGCGAGGCGCTGACGCCTGCAGCCCACACCTTGCAGACGGACTCGATGCGCTCGCGCCCACCGTCACCGCGCTCCACCTCGATGCCGGTGGAGTCGACGTCGACGACCTTGGCGCCGAGGCGCACCTCGACCCCCATGTCGGTCAGCCGCTTGACGGCCCGGTCGCCGAGCTTCTCCCCGAACGAGCCGAGCACCGCCGGCGCGGCGTCGAGCAGGATGATGCGCGCCTTCGTGGGGTCGATGCGCCGGAAGTCTCGCTTGAGGGTGCGCCGGGCCAGCTCGGAGATCTGACCCGCCATCTCGACGCCGGTCGGGCCGGCGCCGACGACGACGAACGTCATGAGCCGGTCGATCTCGGCCTGGGTGGACGCGAGCTCGGCGAGCTCGAACGAACCGAAGATGCGGCCACGCAGCTCGAGGGCGTCGTCGATCGACTTCATGCCGGGGGCGTGCCGCGCGAACTCGTCGTGGCCGAACCAGGACTGGCCGGCGCCGGCGGCGACGATGAGCGAGTCGTAGGGCGTGACGGTCTCGCGCCCGACGGCGTTGTGCGTCACCGTGCGCGCCGCGAGGTCGATCTGCGTCACGTCGCCGAGCAGCACCTTGGCGTTGCGCTGACGGTGCAGCACCTCGCGCGTCGACGGGGCGATCTCGCCCTCGGAGAGGATGCCGGTCGCCACCTGGTAGAGCAACGGCTGGAAGAGGTGGTGGGTCGTGCGTGCGATCAGGGTCACGTCCACGTCGGCCCCCTTCAACTTCTGCGTGCTGAACAGTCCCCCGAAGCCCGATCCGATCACCACGACACGATGACGTGCCGAGGTCGGCTGGGTGGGCTGGATGGGCTGGTTCATGACGGCGGCTCCTCGCTGCTCGACGGTACTCGTCAACTCCTACAACACGACAGCGCCGGCATCCCTTTCGGGACACCGGCGCTGGCTCATGTCTGCTCGGTCACAGTGGCGGCAGAGCGGTGCGGACCTCAGAGGTTCTTCTGGATCTCCGCCCACTGGCGCTCGACGTCGTCGAGGCCACCGCACATGAAGAACGCCTGCTCGGCGACGTGGTCGTACTCGCCGTCAGCGATCTTCGTGAACGCCTCGATGGTGTCCTTCAGGGGCACGGTCGAGCCCTCGATGCCGGTGAACTGCTTGGCGACGTAGGTGTTCTGCGACAGGAAGCGCTGGATGCGACGGGCGCGGTTGACGAGGATCTTGTCCTCTTCGGAGAGCTCGTCGATACCGAGGATCGCGATGATGTCCTGCAGCTCCTTGTTGCGCTGGAGGATCGACCGGATCCGCACCGCGGTGCTGTAGTGATCCTGGGCGACGTACCGCGGGTCGAGGATTCGCGAGGTCGACGACAGTGGGTCGACGGCGGGGTAGATGCCCATCGACGCGATGTCACGCGAGAGCTCGGTCGTCGCGTCGAGGTGCGCGAACGTCGTGGCCGGGGCCGGGTCGGTGTAGTCGTCGGCCGGCACGTAGATCGCCTGCATCGAGGTGATCGAGTGACCGCGGGTCGACGTGATGCGCTCCTGGAGCGTGCCCATCTCGTCGGCCAGGGTGGGCTGGTAACCCACGGCGGACGGCATACGGCCGAGGAGGGTCGAGACCTCCGAGCCGGCCTGCGTGAAGCGGAAGATGTTGTCGATGAAGAGGAGCACGTCCTGCTTCTGGACGTCGCGGAAGTACTCCGCCATCGTCAGCGCCGACAGCGCGACACGCAGACGCGTGCCCGGCGGCTCGTCCATCTGGCCGAACACGAGGGCGGTCTGTCCGAGGACGCCGGCCTCCTCCATCTCGACCATGAGGTCGTTGCCCTCACGGGTGCGCTCACCGACGCCGGCGAACACCGACACACCACCGTGGTCACGGGCGACACGGGCGATCATCTCCTGGATGAGCACCGTCTTGCCGACACCGGCACCACCGAAGAGGCCGATCTTGCCACCCTGGACGTACGGGGTCATCAGGTCGATGACCTTGATACCCGTCTCGAACATCGTGGTCTTGGACTCGAGCTGGTCGAAGGCCGGAGCCTTGCGGTGGATGCCCCAGCGCTCCTTGACCTCGAGGGTCTCGCCCTCCTTGAGGTTCATGCACTCACCGGTGGTGTTGAACACCTTGCCGAGCGTCACGTCGCCCACGGGGACGGTGATCGGCCCACCGGTGTCCTGCACGGCCGAACCCCGCACGAGGCCGTCGGTCGGCTGGAGCGAGATGGCGCGCACCATGTTGTCGCCGATGTGCTGGGCGACCTCGAGGTTGAGGCGCTTGGTCTCCCCGGCGAGGGTCACCTCGGTCGTGAGCAGGTTGTACTGCTCGGGCATGGCCTCGACGGGGAACTCCACGTCGACGACCGGGCCGATGATCCGCGAGACGCGGCCGACGCCGCCCGCGGGCGGGGCCGTCCAGCCGGTGTCACTGACGGTTGCAGTCATGGTTGTTGACTTCCTTACCTTCTGGGCGGGTTACTTCTTGGCGTCGGCGAGGGCGTTCGCGCCGCCCACGATTTCGCTGATCTCTTGGGTGATGCCGGCCTGACGTGCCTGGTTCGCGAGGCGCTCGTACTTCTTGATGAGCTCGGTCGCGTTGTCGGTGGCTGACTTCATCGCCCGCTGGCGGGCGGCGAGCTCGGAGGCCGCCGAGCTGAGCAGCGCGGTGAAGATGCGGTTGCGGACGTACTTCGGCAGGAGCAGGTCGAGCACCTCGGAGGCGTTCGGCTCGAAGGAGTACTCGGGCGGGATCTGGCCCTCTTCGTAGTGGTGCACGCTGAGGTCGAGCCCCTCGTCGTCGCCGGCCTCGTCGGCCTCGACGACCTCGAGGGGAAGCAGGCGCAGCACGTGCGGGTCCTGTCGGACCATCGAGCGGAAGCGCGTGAAGACGACGTGGATCTCGTCGTTGCCACCCTCCTCGGTGTCCTTGAGGAAGTCGGCCGTGATGCGGTCGGCGATCTCCTTGGCGTTCTCGAACGTCGGTGCGTCG
Organism: Terrabacter sp. 2YAF2; assembly: GCF_052114705.1. Classification (NCBI taxonomy): domain Bacteria; kingdom Bacillati; phylum Actinomycetota; class Actinomycetes; order Micrococcales; family Intrasporangiaceae; genus Terrabacter; species Terrabacter sp. 2YAF2. The sequence continues at coordinate 27,603 of NZ_JBFRFG010000018.1, read as the reverse complement.
GAGAAGCCGGTCCACTCGGCGGCGTAGTCGCGCTTGCGGAACTTGTAGTAGCTCACGGCCTTGCGACCGACGAGGTAGGGCACGACCTCCTTGCCCTCGGCGGTCAGCTTGGAGATGAGCTCCGCGCTCTCCTTGATCGCCGCGACGGAGTAGGCACCGGCAAGTCCGCGGTCCGCCGTGATGATGACGACGCCGGCCCGCTTCGCGGTCTCCTTCGCCGTCGTCAACGGGTGGTCCTCGTTCGTGTTCGTCGCCACGGCGGACACGGCGCGCGTCAGTGCGGTCGTGTACGGCATCGCCTCGGTCGCCCGCTGGCGAGCCTTGACGACGCGTGCGGCGGCGATCAGCTCCATCGCGTTGGTGATCTTCTTGATGGAGTTGACGGACTTGATGCGCTGGCGGTAGATCCGCATCTGCGCTCCCATGTGCTCCGCCTCTCTTGGTCTGATGAAAGTCTGTGGTTACCTGCAGGGTCACGACATCGCGTATGCCGTGTGGGCAGCCACGCCCCCGAGCACCCTCCGAGCCACGCGGGCATTCGGGGGGCACTCGGGGGGCGCAGCCCCCCGAGCGTTTACTTCTGCTTGACGATCTTTGCCTGGGTGATCTGGTCGTCGGCGATCTCGTCGAACTCCTCGTTGCCGGCCTCGAGGCCGTCGCGACCGGTGCCGCGGAAGGTCGACTTGACGTCGTCGACGACCTTCGTCAGGGCCGTCTCGGTGTCCTCGTCGAGCTTGAGGGTCTCTCGGATCGTCTGGAGGATCGAGCCGTCGCGACGCAGCGTCTCGAGCAGCTCCTGCTCGAAGTTGCGGACGTCCTCGACGGCGATGTCGTCGAGCTTGCCGGTGGTGCCGGTCCAGATCGAGACGACCTGCTCCTCGACGGGGTACGGCGAGCTCTGCGGCTGCTTGAGCAGCTCGACGAGACGCGCACCACGGGCGAGCTGGGCTCGCGAGGCGGGGTCGAGGTCGGAGGCGAACATCGCGAACGCCTCCATGGCGCGGAACTGCGCGAGGTCGAGCTTGAGACGCCCGGCGACCGACTTCATCGCCTTGATCTGCGCCGCACCGCCGACTCGGGAGACCGAGACACCCACGTCGATGGCCGGACGCACGTTGGCGTTGAACAGGTCGGCCTGGAGGTAGATCTGGCCGTCCGTGATCGAGATGACGTTGGTCGGGATGTACGCCGAGACGTCGCCCGCCTTGGTCTCGATGATCGGCAGACCCGTCATGGAACCGTGGCCGAGGTCGTCGGAGAGCTTCGCGCAACGCTCGAGGAGCCGCGAGTGCAGGTAGAAGACGTCGCCCGGGTAGGCCTCGCGGCCCGGCGGACGGCGCAGCAGCAGCGACACGGCACGGTAGGCCTCGGCCTGCTTGCTCAGGTCGTCGAAGACGATGAGAACGTGCTTGCCCTGGTACATCCAGTGCTGGCCGATGGCCGAGCCGGTGTAGGGCGCGAGGTACTTGAAGCCGGCCGAGTCAGAGGCCGGCGAGGCGACGATCGTGGTGTACTCCAGCGCGCCGGCCTCGGCCAGGGTGCTGCGGACCGACGCGATGGTCGAGCCCTTCTGGCCGATGGCGACGTAGATGCAGCGGACCTGGGCGTCGGGGTCGCCGGACTCCCAGTTGCGCTTCTGGTTGATGATCGTGTCGATCGCGACCGTCGTCTTGCCGGTCTGTCGGTCGCCGATGATGAGCTGGCGCTGGCCGCGCCCGATCGGCGTCATGGCGTCGACGGACTTGATGCCGGTCTGCAGCGGCTCGTGCACCGACTTGCGCTGGACGACCGTGGGCGCCTGCAGCTCGAGGGCACGACGCTGCTCGGCCTTGATCTCGCCGAGACCGTCGATCGGGTTGCCGAGCGGGTCGACGACGCGACCGAGGAAGTCGTCGCCGACCGGGACCGAGAGGACCTCGCCCGTGCGCTTGACGACCTGGCCCTCCTCGATGCCGGCGAAGTCACCGAGGACGACGACGCCGATCTCGTGGACGTCGAGGTTCAGGGCGAGGCCGAGCGTGCCGTCCTCGAACTGGAGCAGCTCGTTGGTCATGGCCGAGGGAAGACCCTCGACGTGAGCGATGCCGTCACCGGCGTCGGTGACGCGGCCGACCTCTTCGCGGGAGGCCGTGCCGGGCTCGTAGGACTGGACGAACGAGTCCAGTGCGTCGCGGATCTCCTCCGGACGGATCGAAAGCTCCGTCATGTCAGATCTTCTCCTCGGTTTCGACCCGCATGACGGGCCGGTGGTTGTTCACAGCTGGTGGGTGGGCGGTGCCTCAGGCACCCATGGCGCGGCGCGCCGCGTCGAGCTTGCGGATGACGGTGCCGTCGATGACCTCGTCACCGATCTCGACCTTGACCCCGCCCATGACCCGGGGGTCCACGACGGTGTTGACGTGGACCGTGCCGCCGTAGACGGTGGCGAGGCCGGCGGCGAGCCGGCGGCGGTCCTCGTCGGAGAGCGGCACGGCCGAGGTGACGGTGGCCGTCTGCTGCTGGCGGCGGTGCGAGGCCGTGTCGAGGTAGCCCTCGACCGTCCGGTCGAACCGGCGACCCCGCGGGGCGCGCACGGCCTGGCGGACGAGCCCTAGGGTCTCCGGGGCGACCTTGTCGCGCAACAGCGACTCGACGAGCGCGGTGCGCCGGTCGTCGGAAGCCTGCGTGTCGGTCAGCGCAGAGCGCAGTCCGGCGTCGGCCGCGACGATCCGCTCGAAGCGGAAGAGCTCGTCCTCGACCTGGTCGGCACGCCCCTCGGCCTCGGCCTGGGCGATGACGGCCTCGACGGCATACGCCTCGATCGTGTCGGTGAGGTCACGCTCGGAGGTCCACCGCTGCGTGAAGACGCCCTTGAGGACGACGAGCGTCTCGGCGCTCACCTTGCCCGCGAAGAGCCGCTCGGCGAGCTGCGCCTTGTCCGCGCCCTCACGTGAGGTGTCGGCCGCAGCACGGCGCAGGGCCGTGCTGCCGTCGAGGAGTCCGACGACCGCGAAGAGCTCCTCGGCCAACCGTGAGCGGTCGGCACCGGCGGCGAGCGCGCCGGTGAACGCATCGCGGCTCGCGGCCGCTGCTGCGCGTGAGGATCCCTGCATCAGCGGTCCCCGACCTTCTCACGGACGACGTCGCCCGACTCGAGCTCGGCGAGGAAGCGCTCGACGATGCCCTTCTGACGGGTCTCGTCGTGAAGCGACTCGCCGACGATGCGGCTCGCGAGGTCGGTGGAGATGCGCCCCACGTCCGCGCGGAGCGACACGACCGCCTGCTGGCGCTCGGCGTCGATCTGCTTGTGCGCGGTCTCGGTGATGCGCGCGGCCTCGGAAGCCGCGTGCTCACGCATCTCGGCGATGATCTGCGCACCCTGGGCCTTGGCGTCCTCACGGATGCGGGCGGCCTCGGAGCGGGCCTCGACGAGCTGGGCCTGGTACTGCTCGAGCGCGGCCTGGGCCTGGGCCTGGGCCTCCTCCGCCTTGTTCATCCCGCCCTCGATGGCAGCGGTGCGCTCGGCATAGATCTGCTCGAGCCGCGGCACGACCGCCTTGGCCACGATGAAGTACAGGATCGCGAAGCACGCGAGGCCGAAGAAGAACTCCAGCGGGTGCGGGATGATCGGTGCCGCGGTGGCCCAGAAGCCGCCTTCGCCGCCCTCGGCGGTCACGGTCACTGCTTGCATGCGGGTCTCCTAGAGAGAATGACGAACGGTGCTTCGAGCTGCCCCGGGAGGGGGCGTCAGCCCTTGAAGACGAACGCGAGAGCGATACCGAAGATGGCGAGCGCCTCGGTGATGGCCATGCCCAGGAAGGCGATCGGCTGCAGCATGCCGCGGGCCTCGGGCTGACGGGCGACGCCGTTGATGTAGGCGGCGAAGATCAGACCGACACCGATACCGGGGCCGATGGCGGAGAGGCCGTAACCGAGGATGGCGATGTTGCCAGTCATGTGTAATCCATTCCTTCTTGTCTTGTCCGGCTGGCGGTTACCAGACGGGCGGGGGCGAAGCTGGTTGGTGGTGCTCGTGCGGGTGGTGCAGTAGTGCAGTCGTGGTGCGCGCCGGGCGCGCGGGGGCTCAGTGCTCGTCGGCGACGGCACCGGCGATGTAGAGCGCGGCGAGCAGCGTGAAGACGTAGGCCTGCAGGAACTCGACGAGGATCTCGAAGAGCGTCATCACGAAGGCGAAGATCCAGGTGACGCCACCGGCGATGACGAGGATGCCGCCGGAGGTCAGCATGTACCAGCCGCCGGTGATGAACAGCACCATGAGGATGTGGCCGGCGAACATGTTTCCGAAGAGTCGCAGCGCGAGCGTGACCGGACGCGTGAAGAGGTCGGTGATCAGCTCGAGGAAGAAGATCGGGACGATCATGCCCTTGGGCAGGCCCGAGGGGACGAGTGACTTCCAGTAGCCGATGAAGCCGTGCTTCTTCATGCCGACGACGTGGAAGACGATCCAGACGATCAGGGCCAGGGCGATCGGGAAGCCGATGCGGCTCATCGTCGGGTAGCTCATGGGCGGGATGACGCCGAAGAGGTTGTTGCCGAGGATCAGCACGAACATCGTGAAGAGCAGCGGCACGAACCGCATGAACTCGTGGCTGCCGATGAGGTCCTTGGCGACGCCGTTGCGGACCAGGCCGTAGACGGCCTCGGTTCCCATCTGCCCCCGGCTCGGGACGAGGGCCCGCTTGCGGGTCGTGATCAGCAGCCAGGCCGCGATGAGGATCAGCGAGAGGGCCATGAGCAGCATCGGGCGGGTGATCGCCCAAGGGCCGTCAGTGCCGAAGAGGGGCTGCCAGAACTCCCCCACGCCGGGGGCGGTGTAGTCCGTCGGGGCGGCGGCCACGATGCTCACGGGTTGCTCCTTGGTAGGTTCTGGGCGCTTGGGCTGACGACGGACGTCAGCGGTGGGGGTTCGGTGCTCGGGTGCGTGGATCCGCAGGTGCGCGGGTCAGCGGGTGGTGCGCCGGTGGGCGGCACGAGGGCTGTCAGGCTCGCGGGCTGGCTCAATGGGTACCGTATCGGAACCAGATGAGGTAGAGCGACAGGGCCATCCCACCGACGATCCCCGCCCCGACGAGCCACGACGTCCCCAGCAGGTGGTCCGCGATGGCCCCGAGTCCCCCGTAGATCAAGGGTCCGGTCAGCAGGTAGGCGACCGCTCGCCAGGCCGAGTCCTGCTCGCGGATGTTGAACGCGCGCAGCTCTTCCGCCTTGTCCACCTCCGAGGGCTCGCTCGGCTGGGCGGGCTCGGTCGCCCGAGTGGGCTCGTCCGGGTCGGGCGTCGAGGGCGTGGTCATGTCCACCTCCGGTCTCACGGCTCATCACGCGGCTCCCGGTCGGGCTTCGCGTCCAGCGAGGCGGCGCCGTCGGGGTCGTACGCGAAGATCCGCAGTCGCTTGTAGGCGCGCATCTCGAAGAAGAGCCACACGACGGCGCAGACGGTGACGGACACCCCGATCGCGTAGCCGGAGGCCCACGTGACGTCGCGCAGGGCGAACATGACGATGCCGAGCACCAGCACCTTGAAGGTGTAGGTGGCCATGACGATCATCATGGTCGTCGTCGGCGGCAGGTCGGCCGTGCGCTTCATGACGAGGAGCGTCAGGCTGAAGAAGAAGATGACGATGGCGGCGCCGAGCGCTGCGGACCACGCGGCCTTGGGGCTCGAGAACAGTCCGACGACGACGCAGACGAGACCGGCAGCGGCCGTCGGGAGCAGTGAGCCCCGGAGGAGCTGCGCGAAGGCATCCGACTGGGATGCGTCGCGTGCCGGTGTGGCGCTCAAGGAAACCTGCCTGGTGCGTCGAGAGGCGTGGTGCGGGCGGGGCGGGAGCAGGTCCGGATCTGGTTCGGATCGGCTCTGTTCACAAGGAGATCGGGCGCCTGCGACGGTCTTCTCAGACTCCCCTCAGGCGCTTGTGAATGCTATCACAAGCGTTCGGAAGGCCTCCACCGCGGCAGCCACACGGTGAGCACGACACCCATCGCGGCGGCCACCCCCACGACCGCGACGGGACGGGGTCCGTCCCAGATGACGAAGGACACCGAACCGAGGGCCACGATGGCGGCCCAGAGGTAGAGGATGAGCACGGCCCGGCGGTGGCCGTGGCCGATGCGCAGCATGCGGTGGTGCAGGTGCATCGCGTCGGGCTGCCACGGGCGCTGGCCCGCCCGGGTGCGGCGGACGACGGCGAGCACCATGTCGAGGAACGGCAGCAGCAGGACGGCCAGCGGCACGAGGATCGGCAGGAATGCTGCCGACACCGCGTTGTCGCTGATCTGTCCGGGATCGACGTTGCCCGTCAGGGTGATGGTCGCCGCCGACAGGAGAAGTCCCAGGGTCAGCGCCCCGGAGTCGCCCATGAAGAGCCGGGCGGGATGGAAGTTGTGCGGCAGGAACCCGGCGCAGCACCCGACGAGCGCGGCGCAGATGAACGTGGACGTCGAGAACACGTTGGCCGGCACGAAGGAGCGGGACACGAGGTAGCTGTAGATGAAGAAGGCGAACGCCGCTATGCCGACGACGCCGGCGGCGAGCCCGTCGAGGCCGTCGATGAAGTTGACGGCGTTCGTGGACGCGATGACGACGAGCACCGTGAAGAGCACCAGCACCGGGGTCGGCAGGATCGTCGTGCCGAAGATCGGCAGCGAGAGCAGCTGCACGCCGGTATAGGCCATCAGACCCGCGGCGAGCATCTGCCCGGCCAGCTTGGTCAGCCAGTCGAGCTCGCGGATGTCGTCGAAGGCACCGAGCAGGCAGACGATGCCGCCCGCAGCGATGACCCCGAGGATGCGCCGGTCGGAGAAGAGCGTGCCGAGGTAGGGCAGCGCCCGCGCCACGAGGGCAGCCGCGACGAACCCGATGTAGATCCCCACTCCCCCGAGCCGTGGGATCGGCGTCTTGTGGACGTCCCGCTCACGGACCGCCGTGAAAGCGCCCGTCGCGACGGCGAGGCTGCGCACGAAGGGTGTGGCGAGGTACGTGACCGCAGCGGCCACGATGAGGACGAGGACGTACTCGTGCACCTACCGACCTTCGCTCGGACGCCGACGCTGGCGAGTGGGCTGACTCAGCGAGGGTATGCCGGGAAGCGCGTCACGAGGTCGGTGACCTCGGCACGCACCTGCTTGCTGACCGCGTGGTCCGGGTCGGCGTCACCCGTGGTCACGGCCTGGTGGATGAGCAGGGCGATCTGCTTCATCTCCTCCAGGCCCATGCCCTGGGTGGTGACCGATGGCGTGCCCACGCGGATGCCGGAGGCGATGTTGGGCTTCTGCGGGTCGAACGGGATGGCGTTCTTGTTCAGCACGATGCCGGCCGCGTCGGCCCGCTCCTCGGCCTCCTTGCCGGTGACGCCGACGCCCTGCAGGTCGAGGAGCGACAGGTGGGTGTCGGTGCCCCCGGTCGTCGGCCGGATGCCCATCTCGAACAGGCTCGCCGCGAGCTGCTGGCTGTTGGCGATGACGTCCTTCGCGTACTGGGCGTACTCGGGGGTGGCGGCCTCCTTGAAGTTGACCGCCTTGGCCGCGATGGTGTGCATCTGCGGGCCGCCCTGCATCATCGGGAAGATCGCCTTGTCCATGGCGGCGGCGTGCTCGGCCTTGCACACGAGGGCGCCGGAGCGCGGGCCGCGCAGGACCTTGTGGGTCGTGAAGGTCACGACGTCGGCGTACGGCACCGGCGACGGGATGGCCTTGCCGGCGACGAGGCCGATGAAGTGGGCCGCGTCGACCCAGAGGATCGCGCCGACCTCGTCGGCGATGGCCCGGAAGCGCTGGAAGTCGATGAGCCGCGGGATGGCGGAGCCGCCGGCACAGATGACCTTCGGGCGGTGCTCGCGGGCGAGCGCCTCCACCTGGTCGTAGTCGATGTCCTCGGTCTGCTTGTCGACGCCGTAGTGGACGGCGTTGAACCACTTGCCGGAGAAGGAGACCTTCGTGCCGTGCGTGAGGTGGCCGCCCATGGGCAGAGCCATGGCGAGGATCGTGTCGCCGGGCGACATGAAGGCGCCGTAGACGGCCTGGTTGGCGCTCGCACCCGAGTGGGCCTGGACGTTGGCGTGGTCGGCGCCGAAGAGCGCCTTGGCCCGCTCGATCGCGATGGTCTCGGCCTTGTCGACCTCGGAACAGCCGCCGTAGTAGCGACGGCCGGGGTAGCCCTCGGCGTACTTGTTGGACAGCGTCGACCCCAGCGCCGTCAGCACGGCCGGCGAGCTGAGGTTCTCGCTCGCGATGAGCTGCAGACCGCCGCGGATGCGGTCGAGCTCGGACAGCAGCACCCCCGCGATGTCGGGGTCGAAGGACTGCAGGGCGCCGAAGTCGGAGCCGTAGAACGTGTCGTCAGCCATGGAAGTTCTCCGGGTGGGTCGGGAGTGGGGCGCGAGCGCGAGCCAACTCTATTGCGTCGTGCTGGAACCGCCGTACGGACCTTCGGTGGTGGACACATCGCGCCACTCCCCCAGCGTGTGGGTCGCGTCGCCGGCCTCGGCGTCGGGCGGGGTGTCGACCTCCGGGTCGGGCTGCGTGTCGGGCGCCACGTCGGGTGCGGGTGCCTCGAGCACGGGCTCCGGCACGAGCGCCTCGTCGAGCTCGGCCTGGCTGATGACACCGAGTCGGAGCGTCACCGGGGTCTCTCCGGTGCAGTCGACGATCGTCGAGGGCTGACCCCCGTCGACCGGACCACCGTCGAGGTAGACCCCGACCGACTCCCCGAGCATGCCGACCGCCTCGTCGACGGTGCGGGCCGCCGGGTCGCCCGTCGTGTTGGCGCTCGTGACGGCCATCGGGCCGATGTCCCCGAGCAGCTCGAGGGTGATCTCGTGGTCCGGGACGCGCAGGGCGACGGTGCCGTTCGTCTCCCCGAGGTCCCAGTGCAGTGACGTCTGGGCCTTGAGCACGACGGTCAGCGGCCCGGGCCAGAACCTCTCCATGAGCCGCTGCGCGTAGTCCGGCACCTGCGTCGCGAGCCCCTGGGCGGTGCGCGCGGTCGGGATGAGCACGGGTGGCGGCATGTCGCGCCCGCGTCCCTTGGCGGCGAGGACGGAGGCGACGGCGGTGGCGTCGAAGGCGTCACAGCCGATCCCGTAGACCGTGTCGGTCGGCAGGACGACGATCTCGCCGCGTCGGACGGCCGCGGCCGCGGCCGGGATGCCTTCGGCGCGACCGTCGGGATCGGTGCAGTCGTAGCGCTCGCTCACGGGCCAGAGCCTACTGGCGTCGTCTGGGGCGACGGACGGGGCCGTCGGACAGGCTTCGAGGGGCGTCAGGACGGATCGACGCCGACGAGCTCGGCCGAGATGCGCCACAGCCGTGCCGCCACGTCCGTGTCGTAGGAGGCCGGCGACGACCGCTTGACCTTGCCACCCGCGAAGTAGCGGCCGGAGACGTGCTCCAGCTCCGGCGAAGAGGCGAGCAGGACCGAGGTGTCCGCACCTCGCTCGGGGCTCTTCATGAACGGCCGGACCGCGGGGAGCACGAGCCGCATCCACCGGCCGGAGTCCTCCTGCCCGAAGGCGGTCCGGACCACCCCGGGGTGCAGGGCGTTGGCCGTGACCCCAGAACCCTCGAGCCGGCGCGCCAGCTCGTAGGTGAACATGACGTTGGCGAGCTTGGACTGGTTGTAGGCACGCTGGCCGTTGTACCCCTGCGCTCCCTGCAGGTCGTCGAGGTCGATCCGACTCATGGCGTGCGCACCGGACGAGACCGTGACGACCCGCGCCGGGGCGCTGGCCCGCAGCCGGTCGAGCAGGAGGTTGGTGAGCAGGAACGGGGCCAGGTGGTCGACGGCGAAGGTGCGCTCGAGCCCGTCGACGGTCTCGTGCCGGGTGGCCCAGTAGCCGCCCACGTTGTTGACGAGGACGTCCAGACGGGCGTATGCCGCGAGCACCTGGCCCGCGAGCGCACGGACGTCCCGCTGCGACGAGAGGTCGGCGAGGAAGACGTCGACCTCTGCGCCGCCGTCGCGCAGCCGCCCCGCCACGGCGGCAGCGCGCGCCTCGTCGCGCCCTACGAGCCCGACCCGGGCCCCGAGACCGGCCAGACGCCTGGCCGTGGCCAGGCCGATCCCACCGGTCGCCCCGGTGACCAGAACGGTCCGGCCGGCCATCGGGCCAGCCACCGGGCCGGTCGTCGGGGTGCCCATGTCAGCGGACGATCTTGAAGTTGAACGCTGCCGTGCCGAAGGCGCCCATCAGGCGCAGCCACACGGGCAGCAGCATCTCGGTGCCGCGCGCCGTGCTGATGTCCCCGAGGTCGATGACGTCGGTGTGGCCGAACGACTCCAGCAGCTCGGTGACGGTGGCCTTGGCCTCCGCGTCGTCGCCGGACACGAAGACGGAGGACTCCTGCCCGAGGTTCTTCGGGTGGACCATGAGCTCGGCCGTGAGCGTGTTGAGCGTCTTGACGACACGGGCCTGCGGGAAGGCCCGCTGCACCTGCTCGCCGAGGGAGTCGGTGTCCTTGACGAAGAGGGTGGGCGGGAAGCCGTTCGAGAAGTCGAGCGGGTTCGAGATGTCGAGGACGATCTTGTCGGCCAGGTTGTCCGCGCCGGCCGCCTCGAGGGCCGGCAGCGCGCCGTGCCCGCTCGTGGCGTTGACGACGAGCTCCGCCGCTGCTGCCGCATCGGCGAAGGTGGCGAGGGACACCCCTGCGTGGTCCGCCACCCAGTCCGCGTAGGGCGGGTTGCCCATGCCGTCGTGCTCGGTGCGGGCGAGGGTGGCCTGCGGGTCTCGGGTGCCGATGGTGACCTCGTGGCCGAGGCCGAACAGGCGGGCGGCGACGGTCCGGCCGACCGTGCCGGTGCCGAGGACTGCGATCTTCATGAGGGTCTCCTGCGTGCTGGTCCAAGTGGGCGGGGCAGACAAGATTGTCTACCCTATGTCCAGAAAGTAACAGACAGGTCTGTCTATATGCAAGAATGTGCTCAGGACGACGCCGCCGCACCACCTGAGGAGCCTGATGTCCACCGCCACGCCGACCCGCCCCAGTGCCGCTCGCGAGCGGATCCTCGACGCCGCCTTCGCCCTGTTCTACGCCCGGGGCATCCGCGCCGTCGGGGTCGATCTCATCATCGCCCAGTCGGGCGTGGCCAAGGCGACGTTCTACAAGCACTTCCCCGCCAAGGACGATCTCGTCGTCGCCTACCTCGACAAGGTCGACGGCGTCTGGACCGGCCAGCTCCGGGAGGCGGCGCGCGCTGCGGGCGAGGCCCCCGCCGCGCAGCTGGTCGGCCTCTTCGACGCACTCGGCACGGCGTGCCGGCGCGAGGGCTACCGCGGCTGTGCCTTCATCAACGCCGCAGCCGAGTCGCAGCCGGGCACCCCGGTCCACGACCGGACGGTGGCGCACAAGGCAGCCGTGCTCGGCTGGGTGCGCGAGCTCGCGGAGCAGGCCGGAGCGCCGGACCCCGAGACCCTCGCCCGGTCACTGACCCTGCTGCTCGACGGCGGGCTCGCGAGCGGTTCGCTGGACGCCAGCCCGGAGGCCCCGAACGTCGCCCGGGACTGCGCCGCCGCCCTGGTGTCGGCTGCCACCGGCGGCTCCGTCTGAGGCACGTGCGCCCGCCGGAGCCTCGAGGCAGCGACCTCAGTCTGCGCGACTGGCCCGAGTGACGCGCGGGCGACCACCGAGGTCGAGGTGGTCGCTGACCTCGACCCACTCCCCCGTGCGCCCGAGCCGGGCCGGGAGGCTCTCGCCCTGGGAGTCGGCGTGCTCGATCAGCACCAACCCGCCGGGGCGCAGCAGTCCAGCGGCCACCTTCGCGACGGCGAGCGGGATGCCCAATCCGTCCTCGCTGCCGCCGTAGAGGGCGAGCTCGGGGTCGTGGTCGCGCACCTCGGGGTCCAGGGGCACGGCACCGACAGGGATGTAGGGCGGGTTGATCGTCACGACGTCGACGGCGTTCGTCCAGTCCTCGAAGCAGGGCCGCGTCGCGTCTCCCTGCACGAGGTCGACGTCGAGACCCAGCCGGTCGCGGTTGGCAACCGCCCAGGCGTAGGCATCGGGCGACAGCTCGAGTCCGCGCACCTCGGTGTCCGGCCTCTCGTCCTTGACCGAGAGAGCGATCGCGCCGGACCCTGAGCACAGGTCGACGACCCGGACCGGCTGCGGCCGGTCGAGCGACTGGACCCGGTCGACCTCGACGAGGGCCAGGTCGACGAGCACCTCGGTCTCCGGCCGGGGCACGAAGACGCCTGGACCGACCGACAGCGTCAGCCTGCGGAAGTGGGCCCGCCCCGTGAGGTGCTGCAGCGGCACCCGGGCGGCCCGCTCGTCGACGAGGACGGCATACGCCCCCGGGAGCGTGCGGCCGCCGAGCACCATGAGGCGACGGACCTCGGAGGCCTCGACGCCGAGCACATGGGCGGCGAGCTCGACGGCGTCGACGTCGGCGGAGGCGACGCCGGCGTCGCGCAGGCGCGCGGTCGCCGCACGGACGCCGTCACGCAGGTCGGTCACGCGCGCGGCCCGTCGTGGCCGAGGGCCGCGAGCTTCGCGGCCTCGTCGGCGTCGAGGGCGGACTGGACCACCGGGTCGAGGTCGCCGTCGAGGACGGAGTCGAGGTTGTAGGACTTGTAGCCGGTGCGGTGGTCGGAGATGCGGTTCTCCGGGAAGTTGTAGGTGCGGATGCGCTCGGAGCGGTCGACGGTGCGCACCTGAGACCGCCGTGCGGCGCTCGCCTCGGCGTCGGCCTCGTCCTGCGCGAGCTGGTGCAGGCGCGCCCGCAGGACGCGCATCGCCGCCTCCTTGTTCTGCAGCTGCGACTTCTCGTTCTGGCACGAGACGACGAGCCCGGTCGGCAGGTGGGTGATGCGCACGGCGGAGTCGGTCGTGTTGACGCTCTGGCCTCCGGGGCCACTGCTGCGGTAGACGTCGATGCGCAGGTCGTTCGGGTCGATGGTCACCTCGACCTCCTCGGCCTCGGGCATGACGAGCACGCCCGCGGCCGAGGTGTGGATGCGCCCCTGGCTCTCGGTGACGGGCACGCGTTGCACCCGGTGCACGCCCCCCTCGTACTTCAGACGGGCCCACGGTCCCTCGCCCAGGCCGGGAGAACCCTTGGCGCGCACGGAGACCCGCACGTCCTTGTAGCCGCCGAGGTCGCTCTCGGTGGCGTCCTCGATGGCGGTACGCCAGCCACGCTGCTCGGCGTAGCGCAGGTACATCCGCAGCAGGTCGCCGGCGAAGAGCGCCGACTCGTCGCCACCCTCGCCCGCCTTGACCTCGAGGATGACGTCGCGGTCGTCGTCGGGGTCCCGGGGCACGAGCATCCGGCGCAGGTGCTGCTCCGCCTCGGCGAGGCGGACCTCGAGGGAGGGCACCTCGGCGGCGAAGGACTCGTCGTCGGCCGCGAGCTCACGGGCGGCGGCGAGGTCGTCACCGGCCGCCGTCCACTCCCGCGCGGCGGCGACGGTCGGGGCCAGGGCGGCATACCGCTTGTTCAGCGTACGCACGAGGTCCTGGTCCCCGTGGACGGCCGGGTCGGCGAGCTGCTGCTCGAGCTCGGCGTACTCGTCGAGGATCGACTGGACGGATTCGAGCACGGCAGGCCCTTCGGCTCAGGGACGTACGGGGAGACGGACGGATACGACGAACGCCGGCCCCCGGCGACCGAAGTCGTGGGAGCCGGCGTGCGGGAGACCTACTTGGCGGCCTTCTTGCCGTAACGGGCCTCGAACCGGGCCACGCGGCCACCGGTGTCGAGGATCTTCTGCTTGCCCGTGTAGAACGGGTGGCACTGCGAGCACACGTCGGCAGCGATCTTGCCGGACGTCTCGGTGCTGCGGGTGGTGAACGTGTTGCCACAGGTGCAGGTGACCGTGGTGTCCACGTAGTCGGGGTGAAGGTCCTTCTTCAAGATTGTCTCCTCGAGGTAGTCGGCCGGGTCGGAGTCGTCGCTAGCCACCGTGGTGGGTCGCTCGGCCGTGAACCGGTCCAAAGGAAGAGTGTGCCAGAAAGGCGCACCTCCTCCCAAACGCGCGAGGTGGCCCCGGCATTCCCCGCCCGTGCGCGTCAGGGCGCCTTCGTCAGGCTCGCACGGTGGCGGGCTGGGCGACGGGCAGCACGACCTGCATCGTCGTCCCCTCCCCCTCGACCGAGGCGATGACGAGCTCGCCGCCGTGACCCTCGACGATGGCACGCACGATGGCGAGACCGAGGCCGGTGCCGGGGATGGCGGCGGCCGTCGCGTTCCCCGCGCGGAAGAACCGCTCGGACAGGCGCGCGAGGTCGGCGGCCGGGATGCCGATACCGGTGTCGTGCACCGAGATGATCGTCGAGTCGCCCGAGCGCTCGGCAGACAGCAGCACCTGCCCACCTTCCTGCGTGAACTTCACGGCGTTCGAGCCGAGGTTGATCAGTGCCCGCTCGACCTGCCCCCGGTCGACCCTGACGACGAGGTCGTCGGGGGTGTCGTCGCAGACGAGGTGCACCCCACCTTTGGCCGCGACCGGCTTCATGGTCTCGGTGACGGTGCGCAGCAGGTCGCGGACGGCCACCTCCTCGGAGACCGCCTGCAGACCGCTGATCTCGATCTTGTTGAGCACGAGGAGGTCCTCGATGAGGCCGCGCAGGCGGGTCGCGTTGCGGCCGATGATGTCGAGGGCCACGTGCTGCCCGTCGGTGACGTCGCCGAAGTCGCCGTCGACGAGCAGCTCGAGGTAGCCGCTGATCGAGGTCAGCGGGGTGCGCAGCTCGTGACTGACCGTCGCCATGAAGTCGGTCTTCTGCCGGTCGAGCTCGGTGAGCCGACGCACCTGCTCGTCCTGCATCTGCGACAGCCGCAGCGCCACGATCGACTGGGCGGCGATGGCGCAGCACTGCTGGGCCGCCTGGATCTCGTGGCGGTGCCAGCGTCTCGGGGCGCCGACCATCATGATCGACAGGATGCCGAGGCCGCGGCCGCCGGTGCCGACGGGCAGCATGAGCAGGCTCCGGGTCCCGGTCGCCCGGTGGAAGGCGCGGGCCCTCTCGTCGTCGTAGGCCTGGTGCGCCAGCAGGTCACCGATGTCGAAGAAGCCGGCATCGCGACGCAGCTCGTCGTTGACGGCGCCCACCTGCTGGGCCAGGGACCGCGGCAGCGGCGGCAGGTCGGGAAGGTCCTCGGTGTGCCACTGGAGGCGGTCCTCGACCGTCTGGCCGTCGTCGGCCAGGGTGTAGAGCAGCACCCGGTCGGCGCCGAGACCGGCGCCGAGCTTGGTCGTGACGCGCTGGAGCGCCTCGTGGACGTCGCTGGCCGAGCGAACGGTCCGGCCCACGTCGAGGACGAGCTCCTGCATCTCGAGGACGGCCGCCTGCTGGTCGACGAGACGGGCGTTGGCGCGGGTGAGGTCGTTGAAGTCACGCGCGAGCATCCGGACCTCGAAGGCGCCCTCCTCCTGGTTGGCCATCGAGATGACGTCGTCCTCCGCCTGGCGACGCACCACCTCCCGGAGCCGCGCGAGCGGGCGCCCGACGGCACGATCCATCCCGAAGCCCGCGGCGACGAGCACGAGCACCACCGCGATGGCGACGGCGACGATGACGCCGGACGTGATGGTCGTGGCCTCGCGCGAGTCGACGCGGGCCGCGTCACGCTTGGTCTGGATGCTCGAGCCCAGCGACTCGTTGGTCGTGCGGAAGCGGGCGTAGGCCGCCGACGCCCGGGCCCGGTCGGACGCGGTCGCAGTCGTGCCGGCGGAGACTCCCTGCAGGGACTGCCGGACCGCGACGAACCAGTCGTCGACCGCCGCCCGCTCCTCGGAGACGAGGGTCGCGTAGCGGGCCTGGTCGGCGCTCGGCAGCTCCTCGCTCCGGGTGGCCGCGGCGAGGTGGTCCAGCTCCGCGGCGACGGCGGGCTGGACCGTCAGCGGGTCGAGCGCGGAGGGGACCCCGGCGGCCGCCTGCTGCCACGCCCCCTCGGCACGGGTCATGTCGAGCAGGATCGTGCTATTGGCCTCGCGTGCGGGTCCGAGGGCCAGGGTGAGCACCCGGACGGCCGCACCCTGGGAGTGGATCGTCGCGACGGAGATGATCGCGCCGACCGGCACGAGGATGACGAGGATGGCGACGAGCCGCCGGATGTGACTGCCGACCGAGCGCCTCGAGACCCCGGGCAGCGCGCTCGTCACGCCGGGTCCTCGTCGAAGCCGGTCCTGGTCATGACACCCCAGACGTGCTTCTTCCCGCGCAGGCTGGACCACCACCCCTCGAGACGCCACCACACGGTGGCCTGGCGGTAGCCGATGTTCTCGAGGACCGAGGCGGCGATGGTCTGCCAGATGGCCCGCCACCGGTCGTGCTTGTGGAAGGCCCACTCGTCGACGACCATCGCCGCCAGGGTCACGAGCACGGCATACCCGTAGGCGAGCACGAGGAAGAGGATCGCGAAGGGGACGTTGACGACGCCGAGCAGCAGGGCGAGCGGGACGATGAGGATGCCGAACAGCTCGAGCAGCGGCGCGATGAGCTCGAAGAGCCAGTAGTAGGGCAGCGCGAGCCAGCCGATGCGGCCGTACTTCGGGCGGAAGAGCATCGACCGGTAGGCCCACAGGGTCTCCCAGAGGCCCCGGTGCCAGCGACGCCGCTGGTTGCGCAGCACCTTGGCCGTCACCGGCACCTCCGTCCACGAGACCGGCTCGGGCACGAACTCGATGCGGTAGTCGCGGCCCTCGTCGAGCAGCTTCTTGTGGATCCGCATGACGAGCTCGAAGTCCTCGCCGATGCTGTTGGGGTCGAGGCCGCCGACCTCGACGACGACGTCGCGGCGGAAGAGACCGAAGGCGCCGCTGATGAGGATCAGGCCACCGAGGCGGGACCACCCGGTACGCCCGAGCAGGAAGGCACGGAGGTACTCGACGAGCTGGATCCGAGGGATCCAGGTCTGCGGCATCTCGACGCGCACGATTCGACCCGAGACGACCCGGCTGCCGTTGACCGGGCGGATGGCCCCACCGGTGGCGACCATGCGCGTCGGGTCGTCCGCGAAGGGACGGGTCACGTGCAGCAGGCCGTCGGGCTCGAGGATCGAGTCGCCGTCGATCATCGCGACGAGGGGCTCGCTCGCGGCGTTGATGGCCACGTTGATCGCCTCGGAGCGACCGGAGTTCTCCTTGCGGACCACGACGAGCCTGGTGCGGCCGTCACGCGGGACGAAGATGCCGAGGACCTTCGCCCGGATCGGGATCTCGTGCGGCAGCTCACGGGGCACCTGGACGAGGTCGAAGGCCTGCTCGAGGCGGTCGAAGGTCGCGTCGCTGCTTCCGTCGTCGACGACGACGACCTCGTGCCGTGGGTAGCGCAGCGTGAGGAAGGACTTGACCGCCATGACGATGCCGGCCTCCTCGTTGTAGGCCGGCACGAGCAGGGACACCCCTGGCGCCAGGCCGGCTCCCTGCCAGACCACGGCCGTCGACCGCCGGCGCTGCTGCGCCTGGAACTCGAGGTAGGCCAGCCCGATGATCACGAGGAGGGAGGTGTTGATGAGGATGAAGTAGAGGATGATCGGCACGGCCGTGACGTCCATGCTCCAGACGACGAAGGACCGCAAGCCCGAGGTGATCGCTTCCCAGGTCATGCCGACGCCTTCTGGAGGCTGACGAGCAGCCGCGCGGTGCGCACGGCCGGGTCGTCCTCGTGGCCCATCAGGGCGGCAGTGCCGTCGGGGCCCATGGTCAGCAGCGCAGTCGCGGCGAGCTCGGCCAGACGCGGGTCGGAGTCGTCGAGGAGCGCCGTCAGGGCTGGGACCGCGCGGGTCTCACCGAGCTCGCCCAACGCGACCACACAGGCGCGGCGGAGCGCGAGCGGCTCCGTCTCGGCGGTGTGGCGCACGAGGATGTCGACGTCCTCGCCGCGACCGAGCCGCCCGATGGCGGTGGCGCTCGTCTCGCGAACCGTGAGGTCGGGGTCGTGGTCGAGCAGCTGCCGCAACTCGGGCAGCCCCCGGGTGAAGCTGCGCTCGGCGCTGAGGTGGGCGGCGACCATGCGGGTGCGGGCATTGGCGTCAGCCATCCCGCCACGCAGCACGTCCGAGATGCCGACGCCCATCGACTGCAGGGCCTCGGCGGCCGTTGCCGCAGGCAGTCCACGCTCGGGCGCGCCGATCGCCGCCAGCACGGGACCCGCCGCCACGGGGTCACCGATGAGGCCGAGGGCGTATGCCGCACTGTTGCGGACCTCCACCGCCTCGTCCCCGAGCGCCTCGACGAGGAGCGGGACGGCATGCCCGGCGCGAGCCAGGCCCAGCAGCTGGGCCGCGCGCGCCCGCTTCACCGTCGAGCGGCTCGTCAGCTCGACCGCCGCCAGCTCGACGGCGCCGTGGTCCTCGAGCACCTGGACGAGCTGGTCGGCGGGCACGCCACGGATCTTGCTGAGCATCGCGACGACGTTGCGGTCGAGCACGTCACGGGTCACACCGGTCGCCTGGCGCAGCTCGTCTGCGGCAGAGCCGTCGTCGTCCTCGCCCGAGGCCACCGTGATCAACGGCGTTCGAAGCGGTGAGAGCAGCATCGCCTCGCGCTGGAGGCGCGCGTGCCGACGTGCACGGACGGCGACGACCAGCAGGACGAGGAGCAGGCAAGCGCCGAGGACGACCACCGTGGCGCCGACCAGAAGGGTCGCCCCGATGATCACGAGACCCCGGAGCTCATCGCGCCCTGGCGAGCATGCCGTTGACCCGGTGCAGCAGCTCCCTGGGGCTGAACGGCTTGATGACGTAGTCGTCCGCGCCGACCGCGAAGCCTGTGTCGACGTCGGAGTCCCGCGACTTGGCACTGAGCAGGAGGACGGGCACCGCCCCGAACTCGCTCTCGCGGATCTTGCGGAGGACGTCGATACCCGAGAGCCCGGGCATCATGACGTCGAGCACCGCCAGCTGCGGCGGGCTGGCCTCGAAGGCCTCCCAGGCGCTGACCCCGTCCGGAACGGCCTCGACGGCATACCCCGCTTGGGTCAGCTTGAACTCGACGAGGTCTCGGATGTCTGCGTCATCGTCTGCCACGAGGATACGGACGGGGCTGGCATCAGGGCCGCCGGCAGGCGCAGACATGGCACTCCAGGTGACGATTGGGTGGGCAGCCCTACTTTATGGACATTTCCGTGCAATGCCGACTGAAACGCCGAAAGGGGACGGCGCCCGGTGGCGCCGTCCCCTTCCAGCGATCGGTCAGGACTCTTCGCCGAGCCTGGACCCGCTCGTCGCCTGGACCTGCGTGAGGAACTCGTAGTTCGTCCGCGTCTTCTTGAGACGGTCGATGAGCAGCTCGATGGCCTGCTGCGCATCGAGGCCGCCGAGGACCCGACGCAGCTTCCACATGATCTTCAGCTCCTCGCTCGCGAGGAGGATCTCCTCGCGACGGGTGCCGGAGCTGTTGATGTCGACCGCCGGGAAGATGCGGCGGTTGGCGAGCTCGCGGTTCAGGCGCAGCTCCATGTTGCCGGTGCCCTTGAACTCCTCGAAGATCACCTCGTCCATCTTCGAGCCCGTCTCGACGAGCGCCGTGGCGAGGATCGTCAGCGAGCCGCCGTTCTCGATGTTGCGCGCGGCGCCGAAGAACTTCTTCGGCGGGTAGAGCGCGGCCGAGTCGACACCGCCCGAGAGGATGCGGCCGCTCGTGGGGGCCGAGAGGTTGTAGGCGCGGCCCAGCTTGGTGATCGAGTCGAGCAGCACGACGACGTCGTGACCCAGCTCGACGAGACGCTTGGCCCGCTCGATGGCGAGCTCCGCGACGGTCGTGTGGTCCTCGGCCGGCCGGTCGAAGGTCGAGGCGATGACCTCACCCTTGACCGCGCGCTGCATGTCGGTGACCTCCTCGGGACGCTCGTCGACGAGGACGACCATGAGGTGGCACTCGGGGTTGTTCGTCGTGATCGCGTTGGCGAGGGTCTGCATGATCATCGTCTTGCCGGCCTTGGCCGGGGCCACGATGAGGCCGCGCTGACCCTTGCCGATCGGGGCCACGAGGTCGATGATGCGCGTCGTGAGCACGTGGGGCTCGGTCTCGAGCCGCAGTCGCTCCTGGGGATAGAGCGGGGTCAGCTTGCCGAACTCGACGCGCTTGACCGCCTCCTCGGAGGTCTGACCGTTGACCGTGTCCAGGCGCACGAGCGCGTTGAACTTCTGGCGGCCGACGCTTCCCGAGGGCTGCTCGCCCTCGCGCAGCGCCTTGACGGCGCCGGTCACGGCGTCGCCCTTGCGCAGCCCGTTCTTCTTGACGATCCCGAGCGGCACGTAGACGTCGTTGGGGCCGGGCAGGTAGCCGGACGTGCGGACGAACGCGTAGTTGTCGAGGACGTCGAGGATGCCGCCCACGGGAACCAGGACGTCGTCGTCGCCCACCTGCAGCTCCGAGTCGTTCCAGTCCTGGCCACCCTCGCGGCCGCGCCCGCGCTTGCGGTCCCGGCTGCGCTGGCGGTTGCGGCTGCGGCGGCTGCCACCGTCATCGTCGTACGGGGACTGCTGGCCACGACCGTGGTCGTTCGCATGGTCCTGCTGCTGGCGGTCCTGCTGCTGACGGTCCTGCTGCTGGCGGTCCTGCTGGCGGTCCTGCTGCTGGCGGTCCTGCTGCTGGCGCGACTGCTGGCGGTCGCTCTGCCGGTCGTTGCGGCCACCCTGCTGACGATCACCCTGCTGGCGTTCGGTGCGCTGCTCGCGGTCGCCCTGCTGACGGTCGCTCTGCTGACGGTCGGAGCGCTGCTCGCGGTCGCCCTGCTGACGGTCACCCTGCTGACGGTCACCCTGCTGAGCCCGGTCACGCTGTCGGCCGGCCCGGTCGTCGGTCTCGGAGCCCCGCTCCTCGGCCGCCTCGGCGCGCTCGGCGGACGGTGCGTTCTGCGCGTCGGCACGCGCTGCCGGCGCCTCCCGAGAGCCCCTCGGGGCACGCTCGGATCGCGGGGCTGAGCCCTCGGCCGTCGCCTCGTCGCGCTCCGGCTTGCGCTCGTTGCGGTCCTCGTTGTGGTCCTCGTTGCGCTGCTGGTCCGGGACGGTCGCGGCAGCCGGTACCTCTGCGGACGGCTCAGCCGTCGCAGCGGAGCCCGCCGGCCGGCTGACCCGGCGCGTTGCGCGGGCTCGCGTCGCCGGAGGGGCAGCAGGGATCTCGGCGGAGCCCGTGGACTCCGTCCCGCCCGTCGGAGCGGCCGAAGCCGTCGGAGCGCCGGTCGCCGACGAGCCGCCGGCCTGACGGGCCTTGATCGCCTCGACGAGGTCGCTCTTGCGCATCTTCGTCGTCCCGGTGATTCCCATCGACGACGCGACGCCCTTGAGCTCGTCCAGCTTCATGGCCGACAGGCCAGAGAGCGGACGGGTGGTTGTTTCTGACACGAAGGATCCTTCCCCCTCGTTTGCGGCCCGGGAGACTCCAGCGGGCCGGACTTGGACCAGATGACCTGGCCGTCTGAGATCCACGACGGCGCAGAACGCGCCGAGAGGCACAGAAGATCGCCTCAGTGTGGGGGTGGTGCACCAGCCTGCGTTGTCGCGGCCTGTGGTGCACGCTCAGGATACCACTCGGGGACCGCCGGCTGGCGGGTAGGCGCCGCTGAGGTCGTGGTCGGGCGTGTGTTCAGCGAACGTGCACCGTGGCGCCGTGCGGCGGCACGGTGGGGGTCAGCCGTTCCCAGTGGGGTGCGAGGTGCCCCGCCTGCACATCCGCGGCGGCCTCGCGGGTGGTGAGGACGAGGACGCTCGGACCGGCCCCCGACACGACCGCGGCATGCCCCTGCGAGCGCAACAGGTCGACGAGCTCCATCGTGGCGGGGTAGGAAGGTCGCCGCGCCTCCTGGTGGAGCCAGTCACGGGTCGCGGCGTGCAGGTGCCCGGGATCGGCCGTCAGCGCGTGGACGAGCAGGGCCGCTCGTCCGGCGCCGGCGGCCGCCGCCGCCAGCGGGACCAGCGCGGGCAGGACGGCGCGGGCGGTGCGGGTCGCCAGCTGTGTCTCCGGGACGAAGACGACCACGTCGACGTCGGGGTGCGGCTCGATGCGCGCCGTCACGGTGCGCTCGCCGCGATCGAGCCCGGTGCCGTCAGGCATCCAGCTGACCGTGAGGCCACCCAGCACGCTCGCCGACGCGTTGTCGGGATGCCCCTCGAGCTCACTCGCCAGGTGCGTAGCCAGGTCGAGATCGACGGGGACGGCGACACCGGGAGCCGGCCACGCGGCATACGCACTCTCGAGCACGCCGAACGAGAGAGCTTGGGCGGCAATGACGCCCGCGACGATGGCGGTCGCAGAGGAGCCCAGGCCACGGCCGTGCGGGACGCCGTTCACGGCTTCGAGGCGGAGACCCGTCGGCGGTTCGACGCCGATGACGCGCCACGTGTGCAGCATCGTCGCGTACACGAGGTGCCGCTCGTCGGTGGGCACGTCCTGGGCGCCCTCCCCACTGACCTCGATGACGAGTCCGGGGCGCTCGCACGTGCTGACCACGTAGTCGTCCCACAGGCCGAGGGCCAGCCCGATCGAGTCGAAGCCGGGTCCGAGGTTGGCGCTGCTCGCGGGCACGCGCAGGCGGACGGAGCGGCCCGCCGGAACCCGGCTCACGCGGTCAGCCCTCGAGGCCGAGCGCCTGGGCCGCGGAGTACGCGTCGACGGAGACCCGGGTCGGCACGACCTCGTTCCCGTCGGCGGTGCGCAGGGCCCACTGCGGGTCCTTGAGTCCGTGGCCGGTGACGGTGCAGACGATGCGTGCCCCGGGCGGCACGAGGCCGGCTGCGTGGCTCGCGAGCAGCCCCGCGACGGAGGCGGCCGAGCCGGGCTCGACGAACACCCCCTCCTGCGAGGAGAGGTAACGGTGGGCGTCGAGGATCTGCTCGTCGGTCACGGCGTCGATGCGGCCACCGGACTCGTCCCGGGCGGCGACGGCCTGCTCCCACGACGCGGGGTTGCCGATCCGGATGGCGGTGGCGATCGTCTCGGGGTGGTCGACGGGATGGCCGAGGACGATCGGCGCCGCGCCGGCCGCCTGGAAACCCCACATCCTCGGCAGGTGCGTGGCCGGGCCGGGCTGGTGGCTGACCGCCGGGTCGGCGGAGTACTCGCGGTAGCCGCGCCAGTAGGCGGTGATGTTGCCGGCGTTCCCGACGGGCAGGCAGTGGATGTCGGGCGCGTCACCGAGCGCGTCGACGACCTCGAAGCTCGCCGTCTTCTGACCCTCGATGCGGGCCGGGTTGACCGAGTTGACCAGCTCGACGGGGTAGGCCTCGGCCAGCTTGCGCGCGAGGGTCAGGCAGTCGTCGAAGTTGCCGTCGACCTGCAGCAGCGTCGCGCCGTGGGCGATCGCCTGGCTCAGCTTGCCCATCGCGATCTTGCCCTCGGGCACGAGGACGCCGCACGTCATGCCGGCCTTCGTGGCGTATGCCGCCGCCGACGCGCTCGTGTTGCCCGTGCTCGCGCAGATGACGGCCTTCGCACCCTTGCGGGCGGCGACGCTGATCGCGGTCGTCATGCCGCGGTCCTTGAACGAGCACGTGGGGTTCAGGCCTTCGTACTTCAGGTGGACCTCGGCGCCGACGCGCTCGGAGAGCTTCTCGGCATGGATGAGGGGGGTACCGCCCTCGTGGAGCGTGACGACGGGCGCACCCTCGAGCATCGGGAGGCGGTCGGCGTACTCGCGGATGACTCCGCGCCACTGGTGGGCCATCACGAACCTTCCACGCGCATCACGGAGTTGACGCCACGGACGACGTCGAGCGTGCGCAGTCGCTCGACCGTGGACGAGAGGGCCTCGTCGCTGGCGGTGTGGGTGACGATGATGAGGTTGGCCCGGGCGCCTTCGCCGTCACCAGCGGGAACGAGCTGCTGGCGCACGGTCTCGATGGACACGTCGTGGTCGGCGAAGGTCGCCGCCACCTGGGCGAGCACACCCGAGCGGTCCTCGACGTCGAGGCTGATGTGGTACCTCGTCTGCGCGTCACCCATCGTGAGGATGGGCAGGTCGGCGTAGCTCGACTCCCCCGGACCGAGGCCGCCGCCGACGCGGTGGCGGGCGACCGCGACGAGGTCACCCAGGACCGCGGAGGCCGTCGGGTCCCCGCCGGCACCCTTGCCGTAGAACATCAGCTCACCGGCGGCGTCGGCCTCGACGAAGACGGCGTTGAAGGCCTCCCGGACCCCGGCCAGCGGGTGGGAGCGCGGGATCATCGCCGGGTGCACGCGGACGCTGACGCCCTTGTCGCTGCGCTCGCAGATCGCGAGGAGCTTGACGACCGCGTCCATCTCGCGGGCGGCAGCGACGTCGGCGGCCGACACCTCGGTGATGCCCTCTCGATAGACGTCGGTGCCCGAGACCCGGGTGTGGAAGGCGAGCGAGGCGAGGATGGCGGCCTTGGCGGCCGCGTCGAAGCCCTCGACGTCGGCGGTCGGGTCGGCCTCGGCGTAGCCGAGCGCCTGGGCCTGCTCGACGGCGTCGGCGAAACCGGCGCCCGTCGTGTCCATCTTGTCGAGGACGTAGTTCGTCGTGCCGTTGACGATGCCGAGGACCTTGCGCACCTCGTCCCCGGCCAGGGACTCACGCAGCGGCCTCAGCAGCGGGATGGCGCCGGCGACCGCGGCCTCGTAGTACAGGTCGACGCCGTGACGGGCAGCCGCGTCGTAGAGGGCGGGGCCGTCCTCGGCGAGGAGGGCCTTGTTGGCCGTGACGACGGACGCCCCGTGCTCGATGGCCCGCAGGATGAGCGACCGGGCCGGCTCGATGCCACCGATGACCTCGACGACGATGTCCGCCCGCGTGACGAGCTCCTCGGCGTCCGTCGTGAACAACGCCGGGTCGACGCCGAGCGCGGCCCGGTCCCGGCCGGCGCGGCGCACCGCGATGCCGACGATCTCGAGGGGGGCGCCGACGCGCGCTGCCATGTCGTCGGCGTGCTCGACGAGCAGGCGCGCCACGGCTCCGCCCACGACACCCGCCCCGAGCAGGGCGACGCGCAACGGCTGGGGGTCACTCACGGCGCTGTCCACGGCGGCAATCCTGCCGTCTGTCCGCGTGCCGGACGGTCATTGTTTCGCGATCCGGACATCGGCGGCGCAGGATCTGCAGGCCCATCAGACGTCGAGGGCGAGCAGGTCGTCGATGGTCTCGCGCCGGACGATGACGCGGGCCACCCCGTCCCGGACGGCGACCACCGGTGGCCGCGGCGTGTGGTTGTACTGGCTCGAGAGGGACCGGCAGTAGGCGCCCGTGCCCGGGACGGCGACGAGGTCGCCGGCGCCGACGTCGCCGGGGAGGAACTCGTCCTTGACGACGATGTCGCCGCTCTCGCAGTGCTTGCCCACGACGCGGGCGAGCACCGGGTCCGCGGTGGACGCCCGGCTCGCGAGCGTGCACGAGTAGTTGGCGTCGTACAGGGCCGTGCGGACGTTGTCGCTCATGCCGCCGTCGACCGAGACGTAGAGGCGCTGGGCGCCGCCGTCGAGCTCGACCGGCTTGACGGTGCCCACCTCGTAGAGGGTGAACGTGCTGGGGCCCGCGATGGCCCGGCCGGGCTCGATCGAAATGCGGGGCACGGCCACGGCGTCGGCGCGGCACTCGCGCTCGATGATCTCGGCCATGCCGGCGGCGAGGTTCTTCGGCGGCATCGGGTCGTGCTCGGTGGTGTAGGCGATGCCGAAGCCGCCTCCGAGGTCGAGCTCGGGGAGCTCGACGCCCAGCTCGCGTGCGATCTGCGTGTGGAGGCCGACGATGCGCCGGGCAGACACCTCGAAGCCGGCGGTGTCGAAGATCTGCGACCCGATGTGGCTGTGCAGTCCGAGCAAGCGCAGCGTCTCGGGCTTGGCGAGGACCCGGCGCGCGGCCTCGAAGGCGTGCCCGCCGGACAACGACAGCCCGAACTTCTGGTCCTCGTGCGCCGTCGCGATGAACTCGTGCGTGTGGGCCTCGACCCCCACGGTGACACGGACGAGGACGGGCGCGACGACACCGAGCTCGGCGGCGACCGTGGCGACGCGCTCGATCTCGTCGAAGGAGTCGACGACGATGCGGCTGACGCCGTAGTCGAGGGCATCGCGGATCTCGGCGACGCTCTTGTTGTTGCCGTGCAGGCCGATCCGGTCGCCGGGGACGCCGGCGCGCTTGGCCACGGCGAGCTCGCCGCCGGTGCACACGTCGAGGTGCAGGCCCTCGTCATGGACCCACCGTGCGACCTCGGTGCACAGGAAGGCCTTCCCCGCATAGAAGACGTCGGCGCCACCCGACAGGCCCTCGAACACCTCGGCATACGTCTGCTTGAACTCCCTTGCGCGCGAACGGAAGTCGTCCTCGTCGATGACGTATGCCGGCGTGCCGAAGTCACGTGCCAGCTCGGTGACGCTCACCCCACCGACCGTGAGGACGCCGTCGCTCCCCCGTCCTACGGACGACGCCCAGAGTGCCGGTACGAGAGTGTTGACGTCGGCCGGGGTCTGGAGCCACGCGGGGCCGCGATAGCCCTCCGCGTGCAGCGCTCCTGCTTCGTGTGCGCGCATGGCTACATCCTCTCCGGGGCCGCGGCGCCGAGACGCGTCAGTCCATTGCGCAAGACGATCCGGACGGCGTCGGCGAGCAGGAGCCGAGCGCCGTGGATCGGCGCGGGGTGGGCCCCCACGGCGAGCGGTCGCACCGGGTGGTCCCAGGCGTCGGCGAGCGCAGCGAGGTCGGTCACGGCGCGGCGTTGCTGGACCTCGTCGCCGGCATGCCTCTCGAGGCGTTGAGGGAGGTCTGCGAGGGCGACGAGGAGCTGGCGCTCGCCGACGTGGGTCAGCTCGGCGAGGCGCGCCGAGGGGCGGCGATCCACCCCTGCGGCCTCGGCGTTGCGGATGATCCGGCACAGGCGGGCGTGCGAGAGCTGGGCCCCGCGGACGGGGTCGTCCGCGGGGCGGCTCCCGGGGGCCTCGACGATCTCGTCGCGCTGCGCACCGGCGCCGAGGGCGTAGTGGTCCTGGTCCTCGATGACACGAGCGACGATCTCGGAGCGGGCCGAGTCCTCCAGGGTGAGGGCGATGAGGCCGCTCGGCGCGACCTCGACGGCCGCCACCGGCTTCTGGAGCGTCAGCCCCTGGGCCAAGACGCGAGCGAGGTCCCGGGGGCCGAGGTCCAACCGGGGAGCCCAGCGCTGCGCCACGGGCGTCACCCAGTCGGCGACGACGCCGGCGGCACGGGTCTCGGCGGGCCGGAAGACCAGCCCCGCTGGAGGGCCCGCCTCCGCCTCGTCGGGCAGGTCGCCGGTGCGGGCCGCCTGCGCGGCCACCTCCTCGAGAAGGGCGCGCAGCTGGTCCGGCGTCATGCGGTGAGTCTACGAGGCGGACGAGCCCGCTTCGCCAGGCGCCCGGACGCGCCTCGACCGTTCGGGCGCCCGTCGCCGCAGCTGCTCCCTGACCGCGGGGGGCATGCAGCGTTCCCGGCCGGGCCCTGCTAATCTCACCGAGCGCACGAAAGTGCGAGCCGCCCCCGTAGCTCAGGGGATAGAGCACCGCCCTCCGGAGGCGGGAGCGCAGGTTCGAATCCTGCCGGGGGCACTGTGTGATGTCTCAGGACATCGGAATGAGCCGGACCTACGGAATGTAGGTCCGGCTCATTCGTTTGTGCGGGTCCGGGTGGGGCGTCCGGTGGGTTGGTAGTCACGGCTGGGGTCCAGGACGAGCTGGCGCAGGAGCTCGCCGGTGGCCG
>NZ_JBFRFG010000017.1:0-91967 GCF_052114705.1 Terrabacter sp. 2YAF2 | reverse complement strand
CCGTGAGGAGTGGCCTTTCGACTGTGGTCAAGCGGCCACACGTGGCCTTTCGACGGGTGGGGAGCCGACGGGAACCGCGGGCGGGTCAGCGGCCCTGGTTCGCGACGGCCTCGGCCGCGGCGCGGGCGGCCTCGGGGTCGAGGTAGCGCCCGCCCGGGGTCACGGGACGGAACTCATCGTCCAGCTCGTAGACGAGCGGCATACCCGTCGGGATGTTGAGGCCGGCGATGTCCTCGTCGGAGATGCCGTCGAGCGTCTTGACCAGGGCGCGGAGCGAGTTGCCGTGGGCGGCGACCATGACGGTCAGGCCGTCGGCGAGGTCGGTCTGGATCTCGTTCTCCCAGTAGGGCATGAGGCGCGCGACGACGTCCTTGAGGCACTCGGTGGCCGGCATCGCGGCGCCGAGCCCGCGGTAGCGGGGGTCACCGTGCTGCGAGAACTCGTCGTCCGCGTCGATGGGCGGCGGCGGCACGTCGTAGGAGCGGCGCCACAGCATGAACTGCTCCTCCCCGAACTGCTCGAGGGTCTGCTTCTTGTCCTTGCCCTGCAGCGCACCGTAGTGGCGCTCGTTGAGGCGCCAGTCGCGCTTGACCGGGATCCAGTGCCGGTCAGCCGCGTCGAGCGAGAGGTTCGCGGTCGTGATGGCCCGGCGCAGCAGGGACGTGTGCACGATGTCGGGAAGGATCCCGGCCTCCTTGAGCTGCTCGCCGGCGCTCACGCCCTCGGCGCGGCCCTTGTCGGTGAGGTCGACGTCGACCCAGCCGGTGAAGAGGTTCTTGGCGTTCCAGTCGCTTTCGCCGTGACGGACGAGGACGAGCGTGTAGGTCATGGCGCCAGCCTAGCGACGGCCGATCAGGCGTCCGACCCGTCGTCCAGCAGGTGTCGGAAGGCGTCGAGGTTGCGCGTGGACTCCCCGCGCGAGATCCGCCAGGCCCACTCCTTCCGCATCGACCCGAGGAAGCCGAGCGCGAGCAGCTCGTTGAAGACGTCGTCGCTCGCGGACAGCACGATGCCGAAGACCTGATCCAGGTGGTCGGCATCCACCGCGACGGTCGGGATCTCGCCGCGGAGGTAGACGTCGCCGTCGGTGTCGATGGCGTAGGCGAGCCCCTGCAGCCGCAGGTTCTTGCGCAGCAGGGTGCGGTAGAAGGCCTCGTGGTTCTCGTCCGGGTTGCGGATGACGAACGCGCTGAGGCTTGTCGTCCGGTCACGCACGAGCACCGAGACGACGGTCTTGAGCTTCTTCTCCCCCGGCAGGGTCACGACGTACTCCCCCACGCGTCCGCCGAGCTCCCAGTCGAGACCGACCGAGCCGAGGTATGCCGTGAGGCGGGCCTCCGCCTGCGCGCGCGGTGAGTCGTCGGCCGGCGTGGTGTCCTGCAGCTCGGCGGTCACGGGATCACCGCGGTGGGGACGCCGACGAGGCTCTGGCCCTCGTCGATCGGCGACTCGTTGGTGCCGTGGGCGCGCTCTCGCATGGCCTGACGGTAGACCTCGAGGAGCCGGTCCGTGGTCGCGCCCCAACCGAACTGCGCGGCGTGGGCGACGGCCGCCGAGCCCAGCGCCAGCCGACGCGGGGTATCTCGCAGCAGCGACTCGACGGCGTCCGTCCAGTCGGGGCTGGCGTGCCCGTCGACGAGGACGCCCGCGTCACCGACCGCAGTGGGCAGGCCCCCGACGCGGGCGGCCACGACGGGGGTGCCGCATGCCTGCGCCTCGATGGCGACGAGGCCGAAGGACTCCGAGTGGCTCGGTACGACGACGAGGTCCGCGGCGCGGTACCACTGCGCGAGGACCGGACGGTCGACCGGTGGCACGAAACGGACGACGTCGTCGATGCCGAGGAAGCGCGCCAGCTCCTCGAGCTCGTGGGGCCGCGTGAGCCCGCTGCCGCTCGGTCCGCCGAGGACGGCGACCGTCAGGCGCCGGCGTCGTCCCGGGTCGCGCTGCAGCAGCTCACCGGCGACCCGGAGCAGGACGTCGGGGGCCTTGAGCGGCTGGATCCGACCGACGAAGAGGAGCAGCTCGCCCTCGACGGGCAGACCGAGGGACCGACGCGCCTCCGCCCGGTCACCGGGCGTGAACGTCGACAGGTCGACCCCCGGAGGGACGACGGACACCTTGGCCGGCGGGGCGGCATACAGCTCGATGAGCTCGCGGGCCTCGTCGTCGGTGTTGGCGATGAGCCGGTCGGCGGCGTCGACGACCTGGACCTCGCCGATCTCGCGGCCCCGCGGCTCGGGCGGGTCGCCCTCGGCGAGGTGGAGGTTCTTGACGCGGGCCATGGTGTGCATCGTGTGCACGAGCGCGACGCGCCACCGGTCGGCGGCGAGCCAGCCGACCTGACCCGAGAGCCAGTAGTGCGAGTGGACGAGGTCGTAGTGGTCCTCGGGGACCGAGAGCCCGGCTTGCATGATGCCGGCCGAGAAGGCACAGAGCTGGCCCGGGAGCTCCTCCTTGGCCAACCCCTCGTACGGGCCCGCGGTCACGTGCCGCACCCGAACTCCGGGGACGAGGTCCGCCTCGACGGGCGTCTCACCCGTCGTGCGACGGGTGAAGATGTCGACCTCGACGCCGCGCGCGGCGAGCTCCTTCGCCGTCTCGGCGACGTAGACGTTGAGCCCGCCCGCGTCACCGGTGCCGGGCTGCTCCAGGGGCGAGGTGTGGACGCTGATCATCGCGACTCGTCGCGGCTCGACCGCCATCGGCATCCCTTCGTCCTGCAAGACCTGCTCGGCCTGCTCGTTCCTTGTCTCAACCACACCCCCCGTTCGAGGTATTCCGCCGTCGCCGGTGACCGTGGAATACCTCGAACGGGGCGCCACGCGTAGCCTGCGGACGTGCCTCCCCATCAGCGACCCGTCGGCACGGTCACTCGGGGGACGACGAACCCGAACCGGCTGCGCCGGTGCGACCGGTGGATCGCGGGCCCGCAGGCGTGGCGGCTCCGACGCAGCACCGCCTCGCCCGTCGTCGTCGACCTCGGTTACGGCGCGTCGCCCACCACCGCCGTCGAGCTGCACGACCGGCTGCGGCGGGTGCGGCCCGACGTCCGGGTCGTCGGCATCGAGATCGACCCGGCGCGGGTCGCGGCCGGCAAGCCACTGGAGCGCGACGGCCTCAGCTTCCGGCTCGGCGGCTTCGAGATCCCGCTGGAGGCGGGTGCCCGGCCCATGGTCGTGCGCGCGTTCAACGTGCTGCGCCAGTACGCCGAGGACGAGGTGCCGGCCGCCTGGGCCCTCGTGCAGGAGCGACTGGCCCCCGACGGCCTGCTCGTCGACGGGACCTGCGACGAGATCGGTCGCCGCGCGGCGTGGGTCGCGGTCGACGCCCGCGGGCCGGTCAGCCTGACGATCTCGCTGCGGATGGGCGGCCTCGATCGGCCCTCCGACGTGGCCGAGCGGCTCCCGAAGGTGCTCATCCACCGCAACGTCCCGGGCGAGCCGATCCACGCCTTCCTCGCCGACCTCGACCGGGCATGGGCTCGACACGCACCGCAGTCGTCATGGGGTGCTCGCCAGCGCTTCCTGGCCGCCCTCTCCGAGCTCCGGGAGCGCTGGCCGCTGCTCGACGGACCGTCCCGGTGGCGACTCGGCGAGCTCACCGTCGACTGGTCGGCCGTGGCTCCCCTCCAGCGCTGAACGCAGGTATGCCGCCCGGCGGGGCGGGCGGCATACCTGCGTTCGTGCGTGGTGCGAAAGGCGCTGGTCCCCGCTGTCAGCGGGTGTAGTCGTCCTCGAGGCGCTCGATGTCGGCCTCGTCGAAGTGGCCGAAGCCGACCTCGAGCAGGCGCCCCGGGCGGCTCCCGGAGTTGCCCATGCGGTGGATCGAGTTGCGCGGCACCCAGACCGTCTCGCCCGGCTGGGCGCTCCACGTGCGGTCGCCCACCGTGACGTCGATCGGCACGTCGAGGACCTGCCACATCTCGCCGCGGTGGTCGTGGCGCTGCAGCGAGAGCCGGTGGCCGGGCTGCACGGTGATGATCTTGACGGTGACCTGCTCGTTGGAGACGAACTGCTGGAACTGCCCCCAGGGGCGCTCCGCCACGAAGATGTCCTGGGCAGGGTTGCGGTCGCTGACCTCGTAGTCGTCAGGCGAGTGCGCGGGCCCCTGGCCCGGCGCCACGGCCGAAACGGTGGCACCAGCGCGGTGCTGGTCGGTCATGGGGTCCCCCATCGTCGGTGAGAGCCCAGTGTGCCGCATCCGGCCACGATGGTGCGCCAGGCGGTGTCCGGTGGGTCCTACCAGCCGCTGTTCGAGCGGCCCCGGCCCCCGAGGCCTCGAACCTGGCGCAGCGCGGGGCGGACGTCGGCGAGGTAGACGGCGGCACCCATGAAGCTGGCCAGACCGAGCAGCCCGATCGGGTTGAAGACCGAGATGGAGCCGAGGACCAGCGCCGCCCCGGTGATCAGGAGCCAGAACCGCTTGGTGCGCTTGCTGGCGGCCACGTAGGCGTTCTCCGGGTGACGCACGGCGTCGACGAAGGCAAAGATCTCGCAGCCGAGGGCCACCACCCCGATGACGAGGGTGACGAGGCTCTGGTATCCCGCGTAGAGCTGCATGCGAGCAGCGTAACCCGGCGCGCGGTCAGAACCGCCTCCAACCGGCGACCGGACTCGACGGGTTCAGGCGTCGACGACGAGCGTGACCGGGCCGTCGTTGACGAGCGAGACCTGCATCATCGCGCCGAACCGGCCCTGCTCGACCTCGATCCCCCGCGCCCGGAGCGCGGCCACGAGGTCCGTGACGAGCGGCTCGGCCACCGGGCCCGGAGCGGCCGCGCTCCAGGAAGGTCGACGCCCCTTGCGGGTGTCGGCGTAGAGCGTGAACTGGCTGACGACGAGGACGGGCGCCCCGGCGTCGGTCAGGCTCTGCTCGTCGCGCAGGATCCGCAGCTCGGCGATCTTGCGCGCCATCCGCTCCACCTGGTCCGGGCCGTCGTCGTGCGTGACCCCCACCAGCGCGAGCAGGCCGGGGCGGTCGATGGCGCCGACGACCTCACCCTCGACTTCGACCCGAGCGCTCGTGACGCGCTGCAGCACCGCCCTCACGCGTGGCTCAGACGCCGACGGCGACGACGGAGCCGACGGGCTGTCCGTGACCGAGGACCGGCTGGTGCTCGAGGACCTCGAGGATGTCGTCGCCGCCCACGCCGATGCGGCGCAGCATGGCGGCGAGCAGGACGCTGCGCGCACGCGAGGTGCCGTCGGCGACCTTGACCGCGACGCCACGACCATCGGGCAGGCCCACGGCGTAGACAGCCTCGGCGCCGTCCTTGGCGACGAGCCCGTCGACGCCCCGGATCAGCGCGGTGACGTCGCGGTGCGTGCCGCCGAGATACTCGGGGAAGGCGCGGATGGCCGTCGCGATCTTGGCCTCGGGCCCGTCCGTGGCGGCGGCCAGACGGCCGAACGAGAGGGCCAGCGCGCGTAGCGGCACGGCATGGATCGGGGCGCCGCAGCCGTCGACGGCGACAGCGCTCGGCTCGGCGCCGGTGAGCTCACGCACGGTGTCGGCGATGGCCACCTGGAGCGGGTGGGCCGGGTCGCGGTAGGTCGCGAGGTCCCACCCGTTGACGACGCACGTGGCGAGCATCGAGGCGTGCTTGCCGGAGCAGTTCTGCACGATGGACTGCTTGGGCCGACCGCTCGCGATCCACCCGATCCGCGCCGCGTCGTCGTAGGGGTAGTCGGGGGTGTTCTGCAGGTCGGTCTCGGTCAGGCCCGCGCCGGCGAGGATCTCGCGAGCCGCCTCGACGTGGAAGTCCTCGCCCGAGTGGCTCGCGCATGCGAGCGACAGGAGGCGCCCGTCAGTGGCCAGGCCGCTGCGCACCATCGCGAGCGCCTGCAGCGGCTTGCTCGAGCTGCGGGGGAAGACGGGTCCGCTCGAGTCGCCGATCTCGAGCTCGACCGAGCCGTCGGGAGCGGTGACGACGGCGGTGCCGTGGTGGACCGACTCGACGAAACCGGCGCGCACCACGTGCGCGACGATCGGGGCGGCGGCGAGCGCCGCGCTGACTGACGTGGACGCGGTGACGGGTGACGGGGCGCGGTGATCGGACACGACCCGCAGTATGCCGGAGCGGCGCGGCAGGGCCGCCACCCCGGGTGGGGTGACGGCCCTGCGGTCCAGCTGAGTGCCGGCGCGAGGCTCAGCTCATCGCGGTCGTCGTGCTGGTCGTGCTCGTCGAGCTCTTCTTCGCGGCCCTCTTCGCCGGCGCGGACTTCTTGGCAGCGGTCTTGGCAGCGCTCTTGGTGGCAGCCGTCGTCTTGGCGGCCGTCTTCGAGGCCGTCTTCCTCACGGCCCTCTTGGCCGGCGCGGCCTTGCGGGCGACCGTGGCGTTGGGGTCGTCCGTCGTGGCCGAGCTGCGAGCGGCGACCTTGCGGGTCGTCCTGGCCTCGACCTCGTTGTCCTTGCGCGTGGCGGCGGCCTTCTGCGCTGCCGAGCTACGGATCGCCTGCTGGTGCGCGGCGGTGCGCACGGCGGGGACCGGAGCGGCCGCGGACTCGACGGCGTCGACCGAGGACCCGACCTGCGAGCCGACCTTCGAGGCATCCTTGGCGACGACGTCCATGAGGGTCTTGGCCACCTTCTCGCCCTCAGTGACGGCGGTCTCGGCGACGCGACGACCACGGGTCACCGTGGCAGTGCCGCGCTCGCTGAGGTCGAACGCGGTGCGCTCGCCCTGGGCGCGCAGATCGGTGACGACCTTCTCGCCGCGGGCAGCGGCGGCGTCGTACTGGTCCTTGGCGTTGCTCGCGATGACGAGGCCCTCGTTGAGGACTCGGGCCGGGAGGTCCTGAGCCTGCGTGACGAAGCGCTCGGCATACGTCGTCGCGAGCTTCTGGAGCTCGGCGGTGCGGTTTTGGAGGTCGGCGATGCGCTTCTGGAGGTCGTTCTGCAGCTGGTTCGCCTCCTTCTTGGCACCCTTGCGCAGGTCGGCGCCCTTGGCCTGTCGGCGGGCGACCTCGAGCTGCTCGCCGGCGGTGCGGACCGTGTCGATCGCGATGTTCGCGGCGCCGACGACGGCGTAGAACGGCGTCGGGTCGACCTGGACGTCGGGCATGCGGCCCTCGACCTGGACGAGCTGGCCGCGCACGTCGGCGACGGCGGCCTCGGCCTGCTTCTGGGCGTCCTTGACGGCCTGGGTGATCTTCTTGGTGAGTGCCATCTCAGTTCTCCTTCTCGTTGAGCTCGGGGGCCGCAGCAGCGGTCGTGCTGCGCGACGGGCGCCGGCGCGGTGCACCAGCGGGCGTATGCGTGGAGCGCGGGGGACGTGGAGTGCGCGGTGCCGTGGCGGCTGCCGTCCCGTCGGTGCCGACGAACGACAGGTAGATGTCGACGAGCACCGCGCGCTGCCGGTCGCTGAGGACCGGGTCGGCGGCGATGGCGGAGAGGACGTCGGGGGCGGCGGCAGGGTCACTGTCGGTGACCCGCTCGTCGAGGATGCCGGCCCGGACGTAGAGCGACTCGGCCGACACCTGCAAGCCCTTGGCGATCTGCTGCAGGATCTCGGCGCTGGGCCGCTTGAGGCCACGCTCGATCTGCGACAGGTAGGGGTTGGAGACACCGGCCATCTCAGCGAGCTGACGCAGCGACAGCTGGGCGCTCTCGCGCTGTTCGCGCAAGTAGGCCCCGAGGTCGGGAAGCGGAAGCTTGCTCATGCCTCCATTGTGCTAACTAGAGCAAGCAGAATGCAAACTCTGGGCAGCGTGAGACGTCCCACACCGCCTCCAGGGTGCAGGAAAGTGAGCACTCGACGGGGTGGGTCCGGCGCGTAGAAGGTGAGCACTCGACCGGTGGGGTCCTGTCGAGTGCTCACTTCCCCACGTGGATACCCCGCTCGAGCGGTTCAGCGGGTGCGGCGGTCCTTGATCGCGAGCGCCTCGCGGGCCTCGGTGGTCGACATCGGCGGCCGCTGCATCACCGTCGCGAGGTCGGCGGCCCGGGCCACGAGCTCGCGGTTGTGCTCGACCGGCCGGCCCCTGGCATACATCAGATTGTCCTCCATGCCGACGCGCAGGTGACCGCCGGCCGAGAGGGCCGCCGCGACGATGGGCAGGTGCGCGCGGCCGATGCCGGTGGCCGACCAGCTCGTCACCTCGGGCGGCAACATCGCGACCCCGGCGAGGAGGGCCTGAGGCGTGCCCGGCATGGCGCCCGGCACCCCGGTGACGAAGTCGACGTGGACCTTGCCCCCGTAGGGCAGGCCGCACTCGTCGATGAGCCGGCGCAGGGCGTGCACGTGTCCGAGCTCGAACAGCTCGAACTCCGGCACGACCTCGCGCTCCTGCGCCTGGCGATAGAGATCGACCATGAAGCCCCACGGGTTGAGGAAGACGCCGTCGCCGAAGTTCGTCGTGCCGCACGTGAGAGAGCATGAGTCGGGGTCCGCGTCGAGGACGGTGAGGCGCTTGTCGAGCGGGTCGGTGACGGCCCCGCCGGTCGAGAGCTGGACGACGAGATCGGTGGCCTCGCGCACCCCGTCGACGGCCTCCTTGAGGAAGGCGGGCTCCAGCGTCGGCTGGTGCTCGCGGTCGCGCACGTGGATGTGGATGAGGGCGGCGCCCGCCCGCTCGCACGCGACGGCGGTCTCGACGAGCTCCTCCGGCGTCGTCGGCAACGCCGGGACGTCCGACTTGGCGGTCTCGGCACCGGTCGGCGCGACGGTGATCAGGGTGCTCGCGACGCTGCGTGCCGTGCTCATGGCGCTCATGGCGCTCATCCTGCCAGCGCCGGCGACCGCGTCCGCTCAGGGCGCGACGATGACTGTCTGCGCGGCCGAGAGGTCGTCGACGAGGAGCTCGAGGGTCGGGTCGGTGTTGCGCTTGATGACCGCGAGGGCGATGGGGCCGTCGACGTGGTGGCGCGCGACCGAGGTCACGTGCCCGACGACGCGGTCACCGGCCCGGACCTCGCTCCCCTGCGCCGGCAGGACGTGGCCCGACCCGTCGAGGTGGAGGAAGACGAGACGCCGCGGCGGGCGGCCGAGGTTGTGCACCCGGGCGACGGTCTCCTGACCGCGGTAGCAGCCCTTGTGCAGGTGCACGGCCGTGCGCAGCCAGTCGACCTCCTGGACGATCGTGCGGTGGTCGGTCTCGAGGCCCAGGCGCGGACGCCACGCAGCAATACGCAGCGCCTCGGCTGCCCAGAGTCCGGCGAGCGGCCGATCGCCCACTGCCGCAACAAGATCGGCGCGTGGCACGATCACCTCGCGCCAAGCCCGCTCGGTGCCGGGGTGCTCGTCGACGGGGCCGTATGCCGCACTGTCGCCGACGAGGCCGGGCCATGGGTCGCGCCAGGCCAGGGGTTCACCCTCGACGGACTCGCTGGCGTGCGGCTCGCCGAGTACCGCCCAGTCGTCGGTGACGAGAGCGACCTCGACCCGCAGCATGAAGCGCATCTTGTCGAGCCAGTCGGTCAGGGCCTGCCCGGCACCCGGTTCCGTGGTGATCCACGTCGTGTCGCCGTCGTCGACGAGGTGCAGCGAGTGCTCGACATGGCCCTTGGGAGTCAGGATCAGGGCCTCCCGCGACTGCCGCGGCTCGAGGCCGAGGAGGTGCTGGGTCGTCAGCGAGTGGAGCCAGCTGAGCCGGTCGGGTCCGGTGACCGTGACGACGTCGCGGTGCGAGAGGTCGACGACCGCGAGGCCCTCCTCGAGGAGGCGCTGCTCGCGCATCGGGTCGCCGTAGTGCAGCGCGACGCCTGCTTCGAGGCCCTCGCCCGCCACAGCCCCCGGCCAGGACAGCAGGGGGCTCCTCGTCGTCGAAGGGGTCGGCAGCTCCACGTCGCTCATGCCCGGTGGAACGCTCACGGCATACGCCTCATTCCACGCGCTTGAGCGTGGCCGACACGTGGCTCTGGAGCTCCTGGCCGACGGCGGCCATGTCCATGACCCACAGCAGGTTGGAGTCGACGAGGCCGTACATCCGGGTCGCGGCGTTGTACTCCTTCGCCCCCGGGGCGCGCAGGACGCCGTCGGTCTTGAGCTGGATCTTTGCCGGCTCGATCTTGCCGTAGTAGAGCTCGAGGATGCCGGTCGGGTGCGCGAGCAGCAGCTCGACCTCGCCGTTCTCCAGCGGACGCCAGAACCCCGACTCGACCGCGGCCGGGCGCACCTTGGCCCCGTTCTCGGAGTCGAGGATCCAGGCTCGGCTCTCCCACTTGAGGAAGCCGCGTCCGTCGTGGGTGACCTCGACCTCCTGGCCGAAATGCGCGGACTCGATCGTGGGATAGCCCACGACCCCGGCACCCTCCCAGCGTCCGATGAGCCAGGCGAGGGGTCGCAGCGGCTCGGGGATGTCCTGGTCGAGGTTGAACATGCGCCCGATCGTAGCCTGATGTCATGGACGCCCCCGCACGCTCGCTCGTCGTCAAGGTCACCGCCGGCACCGAGGCCCCTGAGCGCCTCTCGCAGGCCTTCACGGTCGCCGCGACGGCCGTCGCCAGCGGCGTCGCCGTGTCGCTCTGGCTGACAGGTGAGTCGACGTGGATGGCCGTTCCGGGACGGGCTGAGGAGTTCGAGCTGCCGTATGCCGCCCCGCTCGCCCCGCTGCGTGACGCGGTGCTCGCGGGTGGCCGGCTCACCGTCTGCACGCAGTGCGCGGCACGGCGGGACCTGACCGAGGACCACCTCGTCGACGGTGCGGCCATCAAGGGGGCCGCGGTCTTCGTCGAGGAGGTCATGGCCGAGGGCGCGCAGGCCCTCGTCTACTGAGCATTCCCAAAGCCGTGGCCTCTCAACCGGCGGCAGGCGACAACGCGTGGCCTCTCGACGGGCGGCAGGCGGCCAGACGTGGCCTCTCGACGGTTGGAGCGCCGGGTGGGGTGGGGTGGGGCGGGTCGGGCTCGAGGGTGGTCAGGTGAGGACGGAGAAGAGGTGCACGACGGCACCGACGACGAGCACCGAACCGACACCGGCGCTGACCTGTCCGCGGACCGTGAGCACGGCCGGCTCCAGCGCGAGGACCCGCCGGAACGACCACGACACCGTGCCGACCGCGGCACCGATGCCGAGCGCCTCGAGCGTGCCCACCGCGGCGAAGCGTGACGCGACGACCGCGGCGAGCATGCCGACCACGAGCGCGACGAAGCCCAGGAGGGGCGCGGCGACCCGGACTTCGGAGAGGAGGTCCGCGACGACGGCAGCCGCGACCGCGGCCATGGCCACGACGGCAACGGCCTGACCGCGGTGGGTGTCGGCGGCGACGACCGCCGTCGTGCCCGAGGCGATGACGACGAGCCCGCCGAACGACGAGAGCAGCGTGAGGACGAGGCCCTCGCG
Organism: Terrabacter sp. 2YAF2; assembly: GCF_052114705.1. Lineage (NCBI taxonomy): Bacteria > Bacillati > Actinomycetota > Actinomycetes > Micrococcales > Intrasporangiaceae > Terrabacter > Terrabacter sp. 2YAF2. The sequence goes on along the minus strand of NZ_JBFRFG010000017.1, from coordinate 80,683 downwards.
GCCCGTCCGCCGGACGAGCTGCCCGACGAACGCGAGGACGATGCCGAACGCCACGGCGGCAGGCACCCACAGCAGGTCCTCGCGCAGGGCGCTCAGCACGATGGCCACGGAGGCGACACCGAGCACGACGCTCGTCGCCACCGGCGTCCACGAGCCGGTGAGCCGAGGCCACCCCCAGACGAACGCGAGGGCGAGCACGAGCGTCACACCCAGCGTCGCGGCATACCCGGAGTCCTGCGCGACGAGGAGGACCACCGCGGCCACGAGAGTCGCGACGATGCTGCCCCAGCGGATGCGTGCGGCGCCCAAGGGCGAGAGCGGTTCCCGGAGCGGCCCGGCGGCCCCGGGTGCACCGGAGGCGTGGGAGCGGTCGGGGCCGGGCTCGCGCAGGGCCGCGTTGTCCTCAGGCACGGTGGCCATTGTGCATCAGCCTCCGGCGAAGGGCGGCAGCACCTCGACCGTGCCACCGTCGGGCACCGGCTCCTCGCGTCCCACGGCGCGCCCGTCGAGCAGGAAGCTCGCCACCGCGGCGACGCGCGCGAGCTCCGGGTGCGCGGCGACCGCCGCGTCGACGACCTCACCCACGCTGGCACCCGTCCGCGTCTCGCTGTCGGTGCCCGCCGCCGCCCGGGCCGCGGCCCAGTAGCGCACCGTGACGGTCGCGGTGGGCGTGGCTGGAGCGGCGGTGTCCGCGGCAGCGGCGAGCGCCGGTGCGGCCGACGGGCCCGTACGCGGCGCGGGTGCACTCGGGGCCATCTCACACTCCGTCTCATCGTTGATGCGGTCTGGTTCGCAGGTGACCAGTCTCGCCTATCCTGCATGAGATGGCCCGCCTGCTGCTGCTCACCAACGCGCTCGCCCCGAGCGCCGAGGTGCTGCCTGCCCTCGGGCTGCTGAGCCACACGGTGCGTGTCTTGCCCGCGGAGGCGACGGCCCTTGTCGACTCGCCCGACTGCGACGTCGTCGTCGTCGATGCGCGACGGGAGCTGGCGAGCGCGCGCTCCCTGTGCCGGGTGTTGCGCACGACCGGGATCGGCACTCCCCTGCTGGCCGTCCTCACCGAGGGCGGCCTCGCTGGCCTCACGTCCGAGTGGGGGCTCGACGACGTGCTGCTGGACACCGCCGGGCCCGCCGAGGTCGACGCCCGGCTGCGGCTGGCGATGACCAAGGGACAGGACGACGACGCCGGCCTCGACCTGCCGATCACTTCTGGCGAGCTCGTCATCGACGAAGCCTCCTACTCCGCGAAGTTCCGGGGCCACCCGCTCGACCTGACCTACAAGGAGTTCGAGCTCATCAAGTACCTCGCGCAGCACCCGGGCCGGGTCTTCACCCGCGCCCAGCTGCTCCAGGAGGTCTGGGGTTACGACTACTACGGAGGCACCCGCACCGTCGACGTCCACGTGCGGCGGCTGCGGGCCAAGCTCGGTCCCGACCACGAGACGCTCATCGGCACGGTCCGCAACGTCGGCTACCGCCTGGTGCCCGACCGCGCCGAGACCCCGGCTCCCGGAACCCCGACTCCCGAGACCGCCGACGCCTGACTCCGGCAAGGGCGGCGGCGCGGTAGGGGCTCACGCGAGAGCGGCCCGGCTCCGTGGGGAGCCGGGCCGCTTCGTCATCGCGACAAGGTCACTGCACGCTGATGCGGTCGAGCGGTGCGGGCGAGTAGTTGGCGTTCGCCGGCTTGGCGAGGTAGTTCGCGAAGGCGTCGATGTCGAGCCCACCGAAGTACTTCCCGGTGCCACCCTGGAAAGCAGGGAAGTTGTCGCCGCCGTCGGAGAGGAAGTTGTTCGTGACGATGCGGTACGACGCGGCCTTGTCGACCGGCTTGCCGTTGATCGCGACGGTGCCGTCGACGACCTTCTGCGTCGCCGTGCTCCAGGTGTAGGTGAAGCCCTTGTTCACCTGGAGCGTCTTGGCCTGCGAACCGGCGTTGGCTCCCGTCCGCTGCTGGTTGAGGACGTCGTAGATCTGCTGACCCGTGAGATTCATCGACACGAGGTAGTTGTTGAACGGCTGGACGTTGAACGCCTCCTCGTAGGTGACGGCCCCCGGCGCCTCGCCGTACTTCGAGCTCGAGTAGGTAAGGTCGGCCCGAATGCCGCCGGGGTTCATGAACGCCGCGACCGGGGTCTGTCCACCCGTGACGACCGACGGGTCGGCCAGTTGTGCGTCCGCGATGAGGTCACCGAGCGGGGACTCACCCGCGCCACTCTGCGTCCTGACGATGTCAGCCGAGATGGTGCCGATGACCTTGCTGGCGATCGCCTCGACGAGCCCCTTGTACTTCATGATGAGGTCCGTCTCGGTCTTGTCCGCGGCCACGGTGCGCGTCACGAGGTTGTTGACGGAGTCGGCCTCGGTGGGTCGGACGATGTCGGACGTGCGACGGTCGTAGGTCACCTCGGTGTCGTTGTAGAGCCGCCCGAACGAGGAGGCGGACGTGACCAGGCGCGGGACGCCGTTGGAGTCGGGGATCGCGCAGACGTACGGCTGGTGGGTGTGGCCTGAGATGACCATGTCGATCGCCGGGTCGAGGTTCTTGACGATCGGGATGATCGGCGAGTCGGCCGACAGCGAGCCGCCGCCCTTGCAGGCGTAGTCGTACGGCGTGCCGGCCGGCGGGGTGCCGCCCTGGTGGATGAGCACGACGACGGCGTTGACGCCTTGGGCCTTGAGGACCGGCACGAGTGCGTTGGCGGTCTTGACCTCGTCGTTGAACTGGAGGCCGGCAACGCCGGATGCCGTCACGATGGACGGCGTGTCCTTGAGCGTCATGCCGATGAAGCCGATCTTGGCGCCATTGAAGTTCTTGACCCAGTAAGGCGGCAGGATCGTCTTGCCCGTGGCCTTCTCGACGACGTTGGCCGCGAGGTACTGGAACTTGGCGCCGGTGAAGGTGCCCTCGGGGCAGGAGTTCTGGTTGTTGGCGCCGGCGCCGTCGTCGATGCAGCCGCCGGTCTGGAGGCGCTGGAGCTCCTTGTAGCCCTCGTCGAACTCGTGGTTGCCGACGGACGTGGCCTCGAGCCCGAGGTTGTTGAGCGCCTCTACCGTCGGCTCGTCGTGGAAGGCCGCGGACAGCAGCGGGGAGGCCCCGACCATGTCACCCGCGGCCACCGTCACGGTGTTGGGGTGGCCCGCGCGGGCCTGCTTGAGGTGCGTCGCGAGGTACTCGACGCCGCCGGTGTCGACGTTGCCGGCCTTCGTCAGGGTGCGGCCGCTCGAACCCGACGGGGGCTCGAGGTTCCCGTGGAAGTCGTTGAACGACAGGATCTGGATCGGGAACTGCGTCTTGCCGGGCGCCTTGCCGGTGTCGGGCCCGGCGGTGGGTGCCGCGAGGGCCGGTGCCGCGAGGGCCGCGGCGCAGATCCCTGCGACGGCGACGCCCGTGATGCGGCGGGTGGTACGGGACATGTGTCTCCCCTTGTTCAGCGGTGTGAGTCGCGTGCCCATCGGCACCCACGGAGGCTAGTGCCCGGAGGGTCGCCGGAGGGGCTTGCCGAGTAGCGATGTTGTGAGTTGCGGTGCAGGGCCCCCGAGCCCTGACCGGACCTTAGCCGGGAAGGGCGACAGGCGGGAGACCCCCGGGCGTCGCTGTGGTGGAATCGCGGTATGCCGCGCCCGACGGTCGCCCTGCGCGACGCGACGAACCAGCTCACCGCCGACGAGTCCGCTGCCGTGCTCGCCCTCGCCGAGGAGGCCGCGTCGGTCGACGGCTCGCAGGCGCTGTCGGAGCAGTTCCGGCTCTCCGTGCAGTCCCGCCAGCACGCGGGCGTCGACCACCTGCTCGCGACGGACGCCGAGGGTCTGCTCGTCGGCTACGCGCAGTCGCGCACCGGCGACGGACCGCCCTCCGGGGAGCTCGTCGTGGCGCCCGCGGCCCGGCGGTCCGGCGTGGGCACCGCGCTGCTCGCGAGCCTGCCTGACGGCATACGCGTCTGGAGCCACGCGACGGGTGGGGCAGCGGACGCGGCTGCCGCCTTCGCCAGCGCCAACGGCCTCGTGGCCGTGCGCTCCCTGCACGTCATGGGTCGCGCCCTGCAGGACGGGCTCGCGTGGCCGCCCGCTTCGCTCGATGGGAGGTATGCCGTCCGCTCCTTCGAGCGCGGACGTGACGAGGACGCGTGGCTGGCACTCAACGCCGCGGCGTTCGCGCACCACCCGGAGCAGGGGTCGCTGCGCCGGGCCGACCTCGTCCAGCGCATGGCCGAGCCGTGGTGGGACCCGGCCGGACTCATCCTCGTCGTCGAGGCGGACGCGCCCGACGTGCTCGCAGCCTCGCACTGGACCAAGGTCGACCCCCCGGGTGGGGACGTCGGCGAGGTCTACGTCGTCGCGGTCTCTCCCGACCGGCAGGGGCAGGGCCTCGGCCGGGCCGTCACCGTGCTGGGCCTCGACCACCTACGCGCCCTGGGTCTCCACCGGGTCGTGCTCTACGTGGACGAGGACAACGTCGCCGCCGTGCGCACCTATGCCGCCCTCGGGTTCGTCGACATCGAGGTGCACCGGCAGTACGCCCGGGCGGAAGCGGTCGACCGCACCGCTTCGCCCGCCCCCGGCTGAGACGAGTTCACCCTCGGATCACCGTTCGGTGCCACGATGGACGCATGAGCACCGGCAGCCTCACCACCCCCGACCTCGACCAGCAGAACACCCAGGCGGCGGAAGCCCGTGACGCCGCAGCCGAGGAGCCGACGAGCGAGGCGGCAGAGGTCAGCTCGTTCACCAGCACCGTCCCGACCCGGCGCACGCCCGCGCGGGCGCCCAACGGGCGCTTCGTCGGCGCCGGTGGGCAGGAGGACGAGGACGAGCTCCCCGCTGACCGCTACCTCGAGCGCGAGCTGTCGTGGCTGCAGTTCAACGAGCGGGTGCTCCAGCTCGCGATGGATCCGGCCGTGCCGCTCCTCGAGCGCACCCGCTTCCTCGCCATCTTCGCCAACAACCTCGACGAGTACTTCATGGTCCGCGTTGCCGGGCTCAAACGGCGCATCGCAACCGGCCTGGCGGTCCGCACCGCGGCCGGGCTGGAGCCTCGCGAGCTGATCGAGCGCATCGCCCGCCTCGCGCACGAGCTGATGCAGCAGCACGCCAGCGTCTTCCAGCACGACGTGCGTCCGACGCTCGAGGACGAGGGCATCAGCCTCGTGCGCTGGGACGACCTCGACGAGGACGACCGGGACCCGCTCCACTACTTCTTCGCCGACCGTGTCTTCCCGGTGCTCACCCCGCTCGCGGTCGACCCCGCCCACCCCTTCCCCTACATCTCCGGCCTGTCGCTCAACCTCGCCGTGCTGCTGCAGAACCCGAAGACGGGCACCGAGCACTTCGCCCGGGTCAAGGTCCCGCCCAGCCTCCCCCGCTTCATCCTCGTCGAGGAGGACGTCGACGCCGAGGTCGAGCGCAAGCGCTTCGTCCCGCTCGAGGACGTCATCGCGAGCCACCTCGACCAGCTCTTCCCCGGGATGCTCGTGCAGGAGCACTTCTCCTTCCGCGTCACGCGCAACGAGGACCTCGAGGTCGAGGAGGACGACGCCGAGAACCTCCTCACCGCCCTGGAGAAGGAGCTGACCCGGCGCCGTTTCGGCCCGCCGATCCGGCTCGAGGTCGAGGAGGACATCGACCCCAAGGTGCTCGACATGCTGGCCCGCGAGCTGCAGATCAGCGACCGCGAGATCTACCGGCTGCCCACCCCGCTCGACCTGCGTGGCCTCTTCACCGTCGCCGACGTCGACCGCAGCGACCTCGAGTTCCCGAAGTTCTTCCCGCGCACCCACCCGGACTTCGCCCCGACCGAGAGCGCCAAGGCCATCGACCTGCTCACGGCAGTGCGTCAGAAGGACGTCCTCGTCCAGCACCCGTACAACTCGTTCTCGACGTCGGTGCAGGCCTTCATCGAGCAGGCAGCCACCGACCCGAAGGTTCTCGCGATCAAGCAGACGCTCTACCGGACCTCGGGCGACTCGCCGATCATCGACGCCCTCATCGACGCCGCCGAGGCGGGCAAGCAGGTGCTCGCCGTCGTCGAGATCAAGGCGCGCTTCGACGAGGTCAACAACATCTCGTGGGCCCGACAGCTGGAGGAGGCGGGCGTCCACGTCGTCTACGGCGTCGTCGGCCTCAAGACCCACGCCAAGCTGTGCCTCGTCGTGCGCCAGGAGTCCGAGGGCCTCGTGCGCTACTGCCACATCGGCACCGGCAACTACAACCCGAAGACGGCCCGCGTCTACGAGGACTTCGGCCTCTTCACGACCGACCCGCAGGTCGGCGAGGACCTGTCGCGGCTCTTCAACCTCCTCTCGGGATTCGCGCCGCGCAGCAAGTTCAAGCGGCTCCTCGTCGCACCGCGTTCCGTGCGGTCGGGCCTGATCGACCTCATCGACGAGGAGATCGACCTCCACGCCTCGCGCCGCGAGGGGGCTCCGTCCGGACGCATCGTCATCAAGGCCAACTCGATCGTCGACGAGGCGCTCATCGACGCGCTCTACCGGGCCAGCATCGCCGGCGTCCGCGTCGACATCTGGGTGCGCGGCATCTGCGCGCTCCGACCCGGCGTCGACGGCCTCTCCGAGAACATCCGGGTCCGCTCCATCCTCGGACGCTTCCTCGAGCACTCCCGGGTGTTCTGGTTCGACCACGGGGGCGAACCGCAGGTCTACATCGGCAGCGCCGACATGATGCACCGCAACCTCGACCGTCGGGTCGAGGCGCTCGTGAGCATCGCCGAGCCCAGCCACCTCGTCGAGCTCGCGGACCTCATCGACCTCGCCTTCGCGGAGACCACGTCGCGCTGGGACCTCGGCTCGGACGGCCGCTGGGTGCGCCACCACCTGTCCGACTCCGGCGAACCGCTGGACGACCTGCAGGAGAAGCTCATCGAGCGCCACGACAGACGGCGCCGCAAGGCGCGGCGGCGCTGACGGCAGGTCGGCATACGGCCGGGTTGCGACGGTCACTGCGCCGGGAAGGCCCGCATCGGGCAGACTGGCACGCGTGGCCTCAGTGATCCCAGCCGCCGGCACGCTGCCCTGGCGCCGTCGCGACGGACGCCTGGAGGTCGCCCTCGTGCACCGGCCGAAGTACGACGACTGGTCGTGGGCCAAGGGCAAGCTCGACCCCGGCGAGCACGCCTGCGTGGCCGCGGCGCGCGAGACCCTCGAGGAGACCGGGCTCGTCGTGCGCCTCGGGGTGCCGCTCCCGTCGGCGGAGTATCCCGTGCTCGACGCGACCGGAGGTCCGGCCACCAAGCAGGTGCACTACTGGTCGGCCCGCGTGACCGGCGGCACCGGGACGCTCGAGCACGAGATCGACGAGGTCGCCTGGGTGGACGTCCGCACGGCACACGACCGCCTCGACTACGCCCGGGACCGTGAGCAGCTGCTCGCGCTCGTCCGGGCCGACCGCAGCGACGAGCTGCGCACGTGGCCCATCGCGTTCGTCCGCCACGCCAAGGCGATCCCGCGCGGCAAGTGGAGCGGCGACGACCGGCGGCGACCGCTGGATGCCTTCGGCCGGGCCCAGTCGACCACCGTCTCGGCGGTGCTCGGCGCCTACGGCGTGAAGCGCCTCGTCTCCTCGTCGTCGACCCGCTGCGTGGCCACCGTCGAGCCGTATGCCGCCGCGCGCGGACTGCGCCTGCGCACCCGCGACGCGCTCTCGGAGGAGGGCTTCGCCGAGAGCCAGGAGGGGGCCGTCGCCCAGGTGCGGCGCCTGCTCGAGCGCGGCGACCCCGCCGCCGTGTGCAGCCACGGCCCGGTGCTCCCGACCCTCCTCCGGGTCCTGCACACCCGCGTCGCGCACTCCCCCGAGCGCGGCGGGATCGTGGCCGAGCACCTGCGCGCAGCCGCGGACGAGTCGATGGCCAAGGGCGAGGTGCTCGTCTGCCACCTCGTCGGGCGGGGCGAGGACGCGCGCGTCGTCGACGTCGAGCGCATCGACACCTGACGTCCGGACGGTCCTGAGCACCTTCCGGGGTGTCGTCCGAAACCCTTCATCGTGGGCCTGCGGGCGGCATCGCGCACCTCGAGGATGCGCCTCGCCCCAAGACGTCGTCCTCCGTTCACCCGGCGTTAACCGCAGTTGGATGAACGGTCATCCTGCGCGCCTATGTTCGCGGTGGATCCACGTCCGTGCAGCGCTGCCCGGACCCGTCCCACAAACCCAAGAACACCCCATCGAGAGGGATCACACTCGTGTCTGTTTCGCGTATCAGCGCTTTCGGCGCCATCGCCCTGTCCGGCGCTCTGGCGCTGTCGGCCTGCGCGTCCGAGAACAACGGCGCCACTCCCGGCGCGGGCTCCACCGCCGCCGGCTCGACGGCCAGCGGCGACTGCTTCAGCGGTGACCTCAAGGCCGAGGGCTCCTCGGCCCAGAAGAACGCCATCGACGAGGCGATCAAGGCGTACCAGTCGAAGTGCGCCGACGCCAACATCGACTACCAGCCCACGGGCTCGGGCGCCGGCATCAAGCAGTTCATCGCCAAGCAGGTCGACTTCGCCGGCTCCGACTCGTCGCTCAAGACCACGCCCAAGGACGGCAAGGTCGAGGCCGAGGACGCCAAGGCAGCCTGCGGCTCCGAGGCTTGGAACCTGCCCATGGTCACGGGTCCCATCGCGATCGCCTACAACGTCAAGGGCGTCGACAAGCTCGTGCTCAACGCCGAGGTCGCGGCCAAGATCTTCGACGGCAAGATCACCACCTGGAACGACCCCGCCATCGCCGCCCTCAACAAGGGCGTCACGCTTCCCGCCACGCCGATCAAGGTCTTCTTCCGCTCCGACGAGTCGGGCACGACGGAGAACTTCACGAAGTACCTCAAGGCCGCGGCGCCCGACGCCTGGTCCTACGAGACCGGCAAGAAGTGGACCGGCAAGGGCGAGGGCAAGGAGAAGTCGGCCGGTGTCGCCACCGCCACGAAGGGTCAGGACGGCGGCATCACCTACGTCGAGCTCTCCTACGCCCAGCAGAACCAGCTGCCCATGGCTCAGATTGACACCGGCTCCGGCCCCGTCGCACTGACCGCCGAGTCGGCCGGCAAGACCATCGCCACGGCCAAGCAGACCGGCATGGGCAACGACCTCGCGCTCAAGATCGACTACGCCACCAAGGAGGCCGGGGCCTACCCGATCGTCCTCGTGACGTACGAGGTCGTGTGCTCGAAGTACGCCGACGCCGCGACGGGCAAGAAGGTCAAGAGCTTCCTCAAGACCTTCGCCTCGGACCAGGTCCAGAAGGGCCTCGAGTCCAAGGGCTACGCTCCGCTGCCGGCCGAGGTCGCCACCAAGGTCCAGACCGCGGTCGACGCGATCTCCTGAAGCTCCCCATGACCCGGTCGGAGCGATCAGGCCAGGTCGACAACGCAGGGGCGGGCGCCACTCTCGGCGGCCGCCCCTGCGCCAGTACCACGCAACCGAAGGAAGGGGCCTCCACGTGTCCACAGTGACGGGCGTGTCAGCCGCGGACCAGACTCCCGGGCCGGACGGGCAAAGGCCGCTGCAGGGCGACCGGGCCTCCACGGGTCGCCTCGGCGACCGCATCTTCGGGGGCGCGGCGACGGTGTCCGGGGTCATCGTCATCGGCATCGTCACCCTCATCGGGGCCTTCCTCGTGGTCCAGGCCGTCCCGGCCCTGATGGACAACTCGGTGAACTTCTTCACGAGCCGGGTCTGGTCCCCCGGAGGCGATCAGCCCGCCTTCGGCATCCTCGAGTTCCTCTGGACGACCGTCGCCGCCTCGACGGTCGCGATGCTCCTCGCAGTGCCCGTCGGCGTCGGCGTGGCGCTGTTCCTGACGCAGTACGCCCCGACCTGGTTGCGCGGGCCGGCCGCCACGCTCGTCGACCTCCTCGCCGCGGTGCCCTCGATCGTCTACGGCCTCTGGGGCCTCGTCGTCTTCTTCCCGGTGTGGAAGCCGGTGCAGGACGGGATCGAGGGTGCGCTCGGCTGGTTCCCGCTCTTCGCCCCCACGGGCATCTCCGGCGGCACGATCTTCTTCATCGGCATCGTGCTGTCGATCATGGTCCTGCCCATCGTCACGGCTCTCTCGCGCGAGGTCTTCGCCCAGACCCCGACGGCCCACAAGGAGGGCGCCCTCGCCCTCGGTGCCACGCAGTGGGAGATGATCCGCACGGCAGTGCTGCCCTTCGGCCGCCCCGGCGTCATCTCCGCCGCGATGCTGGCCCTCGGCCGCGCGCTCGGCGAGACGATCGCTGTGACCTTCCTCGTCTCCGCGCTCGCCGACGGCACCAGCTGGACGTGGTCGCTCTTCAACGGCGGCGAGACGTTCGCCTCGAAGATCGCGAACAACGCAGCCGAGTTCAGCAACCCGAACAAGACCGGGGCCTACATCGCGGCCGGGCTCGTGCTCTTCGTGCTGACGTTCATCGTCAACAGCATCGCCCGCGTCGTCATCGAGCGCAGGAAGGCCTTCACCGAATGAGCACCGCCACGGACCGCCGCGTCCCCGACGACGCCACCGTCGACGACGCAGCCTCGCCCCCGGGCGGCCGCCCCGGGCGGGATGCACTGGCCCAGATGCGCCACCCCCACCGGGCCCGCGCGGTCAAGGACGTCGTCGCCCGGATCGTCATGTGGGGCGCCTTCGTCATCGCCGTCGTCCCCCTCGTGTGGATCCTCTGGACCGTGATCGCCAAGGGCGCCCACATGCTCGCCTCGTCGACGTGGTGGACGGGCAACCAGCGCAACATCAACTCCGACGACGCCGGTGGCGGTGCCCGGCACGCCATCGAGGGCACGCTCCAGATGGTCGGCGTCACCGCCCTCATCGCGGTGCCCATCGGCATCCTGACCGCGGTCTACCTCGTCGAGTACGGTCGCGGCGCCCTCGCGCGGGTCATCAGCTTCACCGTCGACATCCTCTCCGGCATCCCGTCGATCGTCGCGGCCCTGTTCATCTACGCGGTCTGGGTGACGACCTTCGGCATCAGCCGGTCCGGCTTCGCCGCGTCGCTCGCGCTCGTGCTGCTCATGATCCCGGTCATCGTGCGCTCGACCGAGGAGATGCTCAAGCTCGTGCCGAACGAGCTGCGCGAGGCGGCATACGCCCTCGGTGTGGCCAAGTGGGTCACGGTCGTCAAGATCGTGCTGCGCACCGCCTTCTCCGGCATCATCACCGGGGTGCTGCTCGGCGTCGCCCGAGTCATGGGTGAGACGGCGCCGCTGCTGATCCTCGCGCCCTACACGAAGAACTTCCAGCGCGACCTCTTCAACGGCAACTTCCCGACACTGCCCATGATGATCAACCAGGACCGCGGCGACTACGCCCTGGCCACCGCCGCCGAGCGCATGTGGGGCGCTGCCCTCACCCTGATCCTCCTCGTCCTGCTGCTCAACCTCATCGGCCGAGTCATCGCGCACTTCGGCTCGATCAAGAAGTAAGAGAAAGCGAACTTCACGATGGCAAAGCGAATCGACGTCACCGACCTCAACGTCTACTACGGCTCCTTCAAGGCCGTCGAGGGTGTCTCGATGACCGTCGAGCCCCGTTCCGTCACGGCCTTCATCGGCCCTTCCGGCTGCGGCAAGTCGACCTTCCTGCGCACCCTCAACCGCATGCACGAGGTGATCCCCGGCGGACGCGTCGAGGGCAAGGTCATGCTCGACGACCAGGACCTCTACGACAGCTCGATGGACCCCGTCACCGTGCGCCGCACCGTCGGCATGGTCTTCCAGCGGCCCAACCCGTTCCCGACCATGTCGATCTACGACAACGTCGCAGCGGGCCTGCGCCTCAACGGCGTGAAGAACAAGAAGACGCTCGACGGCATCGTCGAGCAGTCGTTGCACGGCGCAAACCTCTGGAACGAGGTCAAGGACCGCCTGAACAAGCCGGGTGCGGGTCTCTCCGGCGGTCAGCAGCAGCGCCTGTGCATCGCACGCGCCATCGCCGTGCAGCCGCAGGTGCTCCTCATGGACGAGCCGTGCTCGGCCCTCGACCCGATCTCGACGCTGGCCATCGAGGACCTCGTCAACGAGCTCAAGAGCGAGTTCACGATCGTCATCGTCACGCACAACATGCAGCAGGCAGCGCGGGTCTCGGACCGCACCGCCTTCTTCAACCTCAAGGCGACCGGCGAGCCGGGACGTCTCGTGGAGATCGGCGACACGACGCGCATCTTCAACAACCCCTCCGAGCGGGCCACCGAGGACTACATCTCCGGCCGTTTCGGCTGACCGGGCCCGCCCCGAAGAAGCAATCGAAAGAGCAGTCCGTCCCTGTCTCGCGTGAGGCATCCTCACGCGGAACCGGACGGACTGCTCTTTCGATTGGTGGGGGGGTTGCCTCGAGGGTCAGCGGAAGATCGACGTGGCGTACCAGGCGACGATGGCGACGATGCCCGCGCCGGGGAAGGTGAGGATCCAGGCTCCGACGATGTTGCCGGCGACACCCCAGCGAACCGCCGAGAGACGCTTGGTCGCACCGACTCCCATGATGGATGCCGTGATGGTGTGCGTCGTCGAGATCGGTGCACCGAAGACCAGGCCGGCCACGTAGAGGATGGACGCGGCCGTCGTCTCGGCTGCGAAGCCCTGCGGCGGCGTGAGGTGGATGATCCGGCGCCCGAGCGTGCGCATGATCCGCCACCCACCGGCATACGTGCCGAGGGAGATGACGACTGCCGAGAGCAGCAGGACCCAGATCGGGACGGTGTTGCTGTCGTGAAGGCCCGAGATGTTGAGGGCGAGCAGGACGACGCCGGCGGTCTTGCCTGCATCCTGCAGGCCGTGGCCGAAGGCCATCGACGCAGCAGATGCGGTCTGGGCCAGCCGGAAGCCACGCGTGACGCGGCCCGGGTTGGCGCGGCGGAAGAGCCAGAAGATCGCGGTCATGACGAGATAGCCCCCGACCAGCCCGATGACCGGAGAGACGATCATCGGGATGACGACCTTCTCCCAGATGACGCTCCACTGCACCGCCACGCCGGCAACCAGGGCAGCGCCAGCCAGACCGCCGATCAGCGCATGGGAGGAGGACGACGGCAGGCCGAACCACCACGTGAGCAGGTTCCAGCCGGTGGCGCCGACGAGGGCTGCGGCGACGAGCCACAGGCCGTTGACGCCCTGGGGCTGCTCGATGATGCCGGACCCGATGGTCTGGGCCACCTTCGTGCCGAAGAAGGCACCGAAGAGGTTGGCGACCGCAGCCATGGCGAGCGCGACCCGGGGCGTCAGGGCCCGCGTCGAGACCGAGGTTGCGATCGCGTTGGCTGCGTCGTGGAAACCGTTGGTGTAGTTGAAGCCCATGGCCAGTGCGATGACCGCAACGACCCCGAGCACGGGGATGGTCGTGTCCATCAGCGGCTCAGGACTCCTTGACCGCGATGCCCTCGACGACGTGGGCAACCTTCTCGAACGCGTCGGCGGCGTTCTCGAAGCCGTCGACGATGGCCTTGACCTTGATCAGGTCGACCGGGTCGGGCGCGTTGTTGAAGAGGGCCGCCACCATCTTGCGGTGGAGCGAGTCGGCCTGGTTCTCAAGACGGTTGATCTCGATCCAGTAGCTCTTGAGGTCCTTCATCGAGCGCAGGCGCGGCATGGCCTCGGCGGTCACCTCGGCCATCCGGGCGAGGATCTCGAACTGCTCGGCGAGGCCCTCGGGGATCTCACCCATCCGGTAGAGCACGATGAGGTCGGCGGTCTCCTCGATGTAGTCCATGCAGTCGTCGAGGGAGGCAGCCAGGTGGTGGATGTCCTCGCGGTCGAACGGGGTGATGAACGAGCTGTTGACCTTGTTGAGGAGCTCGTGCGTCGCGTCGTCCGCAGCGTGCTCGAGGTCCTTGAGCCGGTCGGCCACCGACTGCCGCTGCGAGGGCTCGACCTCGAGGAAGCGGGTCAGCTCGCGGGTCGCCTCGACAAGGAGTTCGGCCGAGGAGGTGAAGAGAACGAAAAAACTGGTGTCCTGGGGTGTGAGGCGAAAACCCACGGGGCTGCTCCGGTCGATCGAGGGCTGGTCCGGGGACGATGCTACGGCGTCGCGGTCACTCCCACGCAACCGAGCATCAATCCGGCGTTCACCCCACTCGTGACGACGAGGGAGCTCGCCCGCTGCTACTCCCCCGAGTCAGGCCGGGCCCTACTCGCACCGTGGAAGGAACGGGCCGTGGAGGCCGGCTCACCCGAGATGCCGAGCAGCGCGTCCACCTCATCCGGTGTGAAGTGACGGGGGCTCGACGAGGCGGCAACGACGAGGTCGCTCACCAGCTCGATCTCGTCGGCGAGGGCGACATCGAGCAGGTCACCTGACCGCTCATCGCCGGGCATCATGAGTCCAATCTAGGCGTCCAGATGGTCATCCGTGCGGCGAAGCCCCGAACGATGTGAGCGCGCTGTACGTGTCGTATGCCGTCGTGCCGAGGTTGCGTCGGGCCGGGAGCGCCTCTCGGCACAGGGCCGCTCGTAGCGGCTTGATTTGGGACCCGGGGCTACCGCGACCCGACGCGCCCTCAAGGATAAAGGCGTCCGAACGGATCACCAAAGATCCCGCGACGCCGGATTTGGCACCCGCCGTCAGCCCGGCACGGGGATGGGTTCACTCGAGCGCGTCCGCACGCCACAACCGCGCGCAGACGGTGAGGTCCTCGGCCATGCCGAGAACGCTGGCGGCCTGCTCGGCAGCCTCGTCACCCGACGAGATGTCGGCGCGCCCCGCCGACACGACACGGCAGAAGGCCGACGCGCGCTCGAGGGCCACGGCCAGGTCACCCTCGAAGACACCACGCAGCACCTCGTCGATGACCCGCCCCATCTCCTGCGGCCCCGGAGGCTCGGCAGCCCCGGCCACGACGTGGTTGGGACCGGTGAAACGGATGCCGGCTGCATACTCCCGGCTTGCGTCTGCGGGGGCGCGCTGGACCCATTCACGCAGCACGTAGAGGCGCCACAGTGCCCCGGGAAGCGACCGGGCCGGGCGCTGCGACCACAGCTCGGCCAGCGTCGAGAGTCCAATGTCGTCGACGAGCGCCACGAGCTTCCGGGTCACCGCCGGGTCCGAGGAGGCGCGCCCGGCATGGACAAGCGCGAGCGCGGTCTCGTGGGCGACGTGGATCTGCTCGGTGGGGTCGTAGGCGGGACCATGCGCCTCGAGCGCCGCCTCACTGAAGAAGGCCGGCCGCCTCGGGGCGCGATGGTCGCTCTCGCTCATCCCAGCAGGCTAGCTCCGACGCAGGGAGGCCGGGGGATGCTGGCGTCGCGACGCGCGACCGGCCGGTCTCGCTGGCCAGTTGGAGTCGGTGAGGACGCGCGCGCCCAATTGTCGAGGGCTTGTGCAATGTTGAGACTTTGTCTAAGGTTCAGGACGTCGGTCAAGCAAGCGCCGTCACGACCCTCTGATGGAGACGCCATGACCGACCCCTTCCGCGGACCCCGCAAGGACGCTCTGACCCGCGAGCTCATCACCACGCACCGCACCTCGACCTCCGAGACCGAGAGGTCGACGGCCCTGGAGACGGTGACCAGGCTGCACATGCCGCTCGCCCGCTCCCTCGCCCACCGCTACGCCGGCAAGGGGCTCGACAGGGACGACCTCGAGCAGGTCGCCTTTCTCGCCCTGCTCAAGGCGATCCGTCGCTTCGACCTCGAGCAGCCGACGGAGTTCGGTGCCTACGCCACGCCCACCATCACGGGCGAGCTGCGCCGTCACTTCCGTGACCATGGCTGGCTCGTCCGGCCCCCGCGCGGCTTGCAGGAGCGCCGCCAGCAGGTCACGGACGCCCGCACGCACCTCGAGCAGACACTCGGCCACGAGCCGACCCAGGCAGACCTCGCCGCAGCCCTCGACCTCACCCTGGAGCAGGTCAGGGAGGCGCAGGTGGCCTCGACCAACCTCCGCCCGGCGTCCCTGGACGCGGTGACCACGGAGGGCGGCCGACCGGTGCTCGACCTCGTCGACGCACGCGCCGAGCACCAGACGGACCCCGGGCTCGACGACGGCATCCTCGTGCGGACGGTCCTCCAGCGACTCCCCACTCGCGACCAGCAGGTCCTCGAGCTGCGCTTCGCCCACGACATGACCCAGGCGGAGATCGCGCAGACGATGGGCCTGAGCGCCATGCAGGTCAGCCGGCTGCTGCGGCGCGTGCTCGCCGAGCTGCGTGAACACCTCGAGTCCGCGGAGCTGTTGAGCGCCTGAGGATCTGCCACCCCTCACCCTCGGGTGACCACGAGCCCGCACCGCAGACGACGGCGGTGCGGGCTCTGCGGGCTCACGCTCCGCACCGAGAACCGGTCGTGGAACGTCCGCAACCCCTTCTAGCGTGGCCCCATGAGCACACCGCAGACGACGACCAACCCGACCCCGTGGGAGCCGCCGATCGCCGGCAGCGACGTCGAGCAGCTCGTGGGGTCCCTCGAACGGATGCGAGCCATCTTCCGCTGGAAGGCAGACGGCCTCGACGCCGAAGGCCTGCGAGCGCGCGTCGGCGCCTCCAGCCTGACACTCGGAGGCCTCCCCAAACATCTTGCGTCCTGCGAGGACTACACGTTCACGCAGCAGATGCGCGGCGAACCCATCGGGCCACCGTGGGACGGGACGGGATGGGACGGCAGCAACGACTGGGAGTTCGCGTCGGCCGAGCAGGACTCACCCGAGGAGCTGTACGACCTCTACGACGGCGCCGTCCAGCGATCACGCGAACGGCTGGCCGCGGCTCTCGTCGACCACGGTCTCGACCAGGCCGTCCACGCCTCGATGCCCGACGGTCGGCACGCAAACCTGCGGCGGCTCGTCTCCGACTTCGTCGAGGAGTACGCCCGTCACACAGGCCACGCCGACCTGCTGCGCGAAGCCCTCGACGGTCGCGTCGGCGAGGACCCTCCCGACGGATGGGCCCCGACCTCCGGCCACTTCACCTTCGCGTGACCCCGGCCGGGCCGCCTGGTTACGACCCGGCATACGTCCTGCTGTGGACGGCCTCAGTACTGGTAGGTGCCGTGCATGACGGCGCGAGCCAACGTCTTGAACGCCAGGTTGAAGGACACCACGGCAGGCGACGCGGAGTCGTCGACGCCGAGGCTCGGCTCGGACACGGCGTGGACGACGAAGAAGTAGCGATGCGGCATGTCGCCCTTCGGCGGCGCAGCCCCCATGAACCCCTGCTGGCCTCCGTCGTTGCGCACGTGGAAAGCCTTGCCGGGCAAGGCGTCTGCGGCGGCTCCAGTGTCGAGTGACGTGACATCGGCAGGCAGGTCGACGAGCACCCAGTGCCAGAAGCCCGACGGTGTCGGCGCGTCGGGGTCGAAGCACGTGACGACGTAGCTCTGAGTGCCCTCAGGGGCGCCACTCCACGACAGCTGCGGCGAGGTGTTGCCCCCGTCGGCCACCTGGTCGTCCTTGAGCGGGGCCCCGTCGGTGACGTCGGCGCTGGTCACGCGAAACGACGCCACCTGCGGCAGCAGGTCGTAGGGGTTGGGGGCGACCGGTCGGTCGAGGCTCATGCGGTCCTCCTGCGAAGCCGTTGGTGCTTGCACCATACCCATCGATTGCGTATGCCGTTCCGGCTCGCAGCGCTGCCCGTTGCTGCCGTCTCCTCCACCCACTTCATCCTCGGCGGGTGACGCCCTAGAAGGATGTTCGGCGCGGAGAATCGTGCATGAGACGTGCGGCTGCCTTGGTCACCACCCTCCTCGTGCTTGCAGTCCTGGCGGCCTGCTCCGGGAGCGGGTCCGTCTCGCTGCCGACGCCACAGCCCAGCGTCACGCTGTCGAGCGCGGCCTTGCCGTCGGTGACGGCGCCGTCCCGCACCGCGCCGACGCTCGCGCTCCCGACGGTCGCCGGTCCCACACGGTCTGCGGAGACCGTGACGCAGACAGCGACCCAGACCCAGACGGCGACCCAGACGCAGAACCAGACGCAGACCCAGACGCAGACGGAGACCCGGACTGAGACCCGGACTGAGACCCGGACGGCGACGGCGACCGTGACCCAGACCGCGACCGCCACAGCCACAGCCACCCCGTCCACGCCCGAGACCCCGACGCCGACGCCCGAGGCCGCTCCGACCGCAGCGTCCACCGGCGGCACGACCTGGTGGCCGTGGGTGCTGCTCGCGATCTTCGTGCTCGGCGCCTTGGCGTGGTTCCTGCTCCAGCGTCGCCGTGCGCAGGCCGAGGTCCGCGCCTGGGACGAGCAGCTCACCACTGCGGAGCAGGAGGCGTCGTGGGTCGAGGACTCGCTCACCCCACAGGTGCTGTCCCGGACGAGCACCACTGAGGCCCAGTCGATCTGGGCGGCCGCGCAACCTCGACTGCTCGAGACCGACGCGACCTTCCACACCCTGACGTCGACTGCACCGGACCCAGCTCGTGCCAGCCGCGCCACGGATGTCCGCGAGCTGCTGCGCGCCCTGGTGGAGGCGGTGGGAGCCGACCTCGCGGCGCCCGCCGACGGCGGACCTGACCAGTTCAGGGCGCGGCGAGCCGTGGTCGACTCCGCTCGGGGCAGCCTGCGGTCCGCCTTGGGGCCCGCGAGCGGCTCCGACCCCTCCCAGTCCGGGGAACGTCGCTAGTCTGGGGCCGCAGAACGTGACAAACCAGACAGGGGCCACTCGATGCGCGAGGAACGACCAGCGCGCCGCACCCACCCGGTGCTGCGGGGGCTGCCGAGGTCCGGGCCTCGGGTGGAGGTCGGCTCCGACTTCCCGGTCTTCGCCGTCCGGGAGTGGACGGCCCGGTTCTACGAGCAGGAACGGCTGAAGCGTGAGGCAACGTGGTGGCGACTCGGGTGGCCCTTCGCCACGGCGCTCGCTCTGGCCGTGGGGGCGGCTGCGGTGACAAGGCTCTGGCCGGTCTCCGGGTCCGAGCTCGCCCTGGGCACGGCGGTCGTGCTGGCGGCTGCCGCAGTCGGCGTGACCACTGGCGGTCTCCTCCGTTGGCGCGCGACCCGCCGGCGCCAGTCAGTCGCCGCAGCACGACCGGCGACCGTCGAGAACCTCCCCGTCGCTGCGCGCGCGGTGGTGCTCGACTCCCCCCGGCTGCGCTTCCGCCGACCCACCGACGGTCCGAGCTTCGCCGCGGTGCGTGACGGAGTGGCCGCGGCGGCCCCGATGGGCGATTTCGCCGCGTCGGTCCTCGTCTGGGCCCTCGTCATGCGCGACCGCGTCGACGGGACGCTCGAGGACTGGGTCGTCGGGCGTCGGACCTGACCGACTGCCGCCGTCCGGTCGCCGGGCACCACGCATCGAGTCGGACGTCTACCTGCGTGTCGAGTCGTCGCGGTCGGATGCGGTCGCTGGCCCCGTGGTCGGAGTCAGTCGCACGGCGGCGTGGACCAGGCGCGTGCCCTCGGGGAGGTCCTGGGGTCGACGGTTCCCCAGCTGGTAGGGCCGCAGCAGGGCGTGGATCTGGTCCTGGAGCCGCTTCACCTCCTCGACGGTCGCGGCGAGGGTGTTGTTGGAGATCAGCGAAGCGTCGTGCCACTCCGGCCCGTCCTGTGCCGACTGGTCGACCCAAGCGAGGACGCGCTCGTCGGAGCCGGCGAGCAGCACCCGGGCCAAGGCCATGTCGATGCTCTGCATCGTCTGCGGGTCGGTGTCGTCGAGCCCTTCGACCCGCCACGAGGTCACGACGGCCTTCCACAACCGCTCCCTGCCGTCAGTGCGCTCCTCGTCGTGCGCCTCGTCGACGAACCCGTACCGCTGGAGCAGTCGCAGGTGATAGCTGCACGCACTCGCCGAAAGACCGACCTCCTCCGCACACTCGGTCGCGGTGGCCGGGCCGTAGATGGTGAGGCGTTCCAGGATCTTCGCCCGCCCCGCGTGAGCCAGCGCCCGAAGCGCTCGTGGGTCGGTGATGACGACGGGGCTTTGCTCGGTCAAGGAAGGGTCAGCCATGCCCTGATCATATCCGAAGGAAACCCTTTACAACTGAGACGTGAAAGACTACTTTCACGTCTATGACGACGATGACCTCAGCACAGGCGCCCCGCGTTGCCGGACCCGCGCGGCAGCGTGACTTCCGCAGACTCTGGCTCGGCTACTCGATCTCGGCGTTCGGCAGCGAGATCACCGTCCTCGCCCTGCCACTCACTGCCGCGGTCCTGCTCGGCGCCTCGGCGTTCCAGATGGGCCTGCTCACAGCGGCCGCCACGCTGCCGAACCTGGCGATCGGCCTCGTTGCCGGGGTCTGGGTCGACCGCCTGCCCCGGCGCAGGCCGGTCCTCGTGGCCACCGATCTCGCCTCGGCCGCCGCGCTGCTGAGCATCCCCATCGCCTGGTGGCTGGGCGCTCTGACCGTCACCCAGCTCGTGGTCGTCGAGCTCGGCGTCGGGTGCGCCCGCGTGATCTTCCGTCCGGCCTACCAGTCACACCTGCCCCAGGTCGTCGAGCGCGACCACCTCACGACGGCGAGCGGGCACCTCCGGACCTCAGACTCCGGGGCCATGCTGGTGGGCCCCGGGTTCGGCGGCCTCCTCGTGCAGGCGGTGTCAGCGCCGGTGGCCATCCTGCTCGACGCGGCATCCTTCCTCGTCTCCGCAGCCTGCATCCGATCGCTCCGGTCGCCCGAGCGCAGCACCACGCCGACCACCCCGAACCGCTCGATGGGTGCCGAGCTGGGCGAGGGACTCTCGACCGTGCTGCGCAACCCCTCGCTGCGGGCCATCGCCGGCTCTGCCGCGAACCTCAACCTCTTCGGGATGCTGGTGATGGCGCTGTTCGTGGCGTACGCGACGCGCACGCTCGGCCTGTCGGCCGGGATGATCGGTGCGGTGATGATGACCGGCGGCGTCGGCGCCCTTGCCGGCGCCCTCGCGGCTCCTCGGATCGCTGCCAAGATCGGCGCGGGTCGCGCCATCGTCGCCGCGACGGTGGTCTTCTCCTTCGCCCTGTTCGCGCTGCCACTCGCCGCCGGCCCTCGCTGGGTCGAGCTGGGTGTCATCGGCGGCGGCGAGCTCGTCGGTGGTTTCGCGGTGATGGTCTTCGACGTGACCGCCGCCGGGCTGACCTTCAGGGCGGTGGCACCGGAGCTGCTCGGTCGCGTGAGCGCCTGCAACGGCTTCCTGACGCAAGGGGTCAAGCCCCTGGGGGCGCTCGCGGGCGGCGTCCTCGGCACCACCCTCGGGCTCCACACGGCCCTGTGGATTGCTGCGGCAGGCGCCACCACGACCATGCTGTGGACCTTCCTGTCCCCGTTGCGTCGTCGTGAGACACCTGACGCGGACAGCCCGCGCGGCTGACCGGGCACGCCGCCGGCACTTCGCTACATCGAGATCGCTCCGTCCACGTTGAGGACCTGCCCTGTCACGTACGACGCGTCGTCCGAGCACAGCCACGTGATGACGGAGGCCACCTCCTGCGGTTGCCCGAGCCGCCGCATGGAGATCAGCGACTCGTATGCCGACACGTTCCGGGCTCGCTCGTCGGGGCTGCTGCCCGCAAGGTTGCGCTCGAGCATGGGCGTCAGGATCGCGCCGGGGCGAACGGCGTTGATGCGCACCCCTTTGGCCGCGAACTCCTTGGCCGTGCTCACGGTGAGCGCCTCCAGCCCGAGCTTGGCCGCGGAGTAGCTGCCGCTACCCGCAGCAAGCAGGGCGGCATCCATCGAGGAGACGTTGACGATGGCGGCCCCGGGCAGACGGGACGCGCCACCCTCGGCTGCGACGCCCCCGGCGAGCATGGCCGGGATCTGGTGGCGCATGCACGACCACGCGCTCGTCATCAACGTGCGGAAGGTGGCATCGAAGTGTGACGGGCTCACGTCCAGGCTGGTTGTCGCAGACCGGTCGACCGACTCGGCATTGCCGGCGTTGTTCACCGCGATGTCGAGGCGGCCGTGCTCCTCCATGATGGCCCTGATGAGGGCCTGGACCTGCTCGTCGTCCGAGACGTCGGCCCGCAGGAAACTGACGGGACCGTGTTCGCCGACCTCCGCTGCTGCGGCTGCGCCTCGTTCCGGGTCACGCCCGCAGATGACGACGCGCGCCCCAGCGGTCGCCAGCTTGCTCGCGGTCGCGAGTCCGATGCCGCTGGTTCCCCCGGTGACGAGGGCGACGCGCCCACTGAGATCGATGGCGTACGACATTCGGCCTCTTCCGTTCTGTCGTGCCGATCGACGGTGACCGGCAGTGGAGTGAGCAGAGGCTAGCCCCTCGACCGGACCCGGGCACCGCCTTTGTCGTGACATGCCGGACTCAGACCCGGAGATGTCCCGAAACAGCCGCGTGAAGCCCGCCCATCGCGCTCCCGACGGTGCCACATTGGTGGGTGGCGACGTCCGCCGCCACAGGTCGCTCATAGGGGAACCATCATGAAACGACTCATCACCGTCGTCGCGGCCGCGGCGCTGACCGTCAGCGCCGCCGTCTTCTCCGCCCCGGCGCAAGCCGCCTCCGGCGGTGTCGCGACAGCCGCTGACAGTGCGTCGACGCCGTATGTGCCGCCGCCGATCACCTGGGGAGCCTGTTCGGATCCGACGCTGGTCCACTACGGCGCCCAGTGCGGCATGCTCACGGTCCCTCTGGACTACGCGCACCCGCACGGCACCCTCATCCACCTGGCGGTCTCCCGGGTGAAGCACACGACCCCGCAGTCGCAATACCAGGGCGTCATGCTCGTCAACCCCGGCGGCCCGGGAGGCTCGGGCCTGGTGCTCTCCATCTACCAAGGGTTCGTCCCTAACAACGCGGGCAAGTCCTACGACTGGATCGGCTTCGACCCGCGCGGGGTCGGGTCGAGCGTCCCGGCGCTGTCCTGCGACGGCAACTACTTCGGGTATGACCGGCCGTACTACGTGCCCGTGAACCGCGGAATCGAGAACGCCTGGCTGACCAAGACGAAGAACTACGCGAAGGCGTGCACGGCCGCCGGCGGTCGGCTGCTCGACCACCTGAAGACCACGGACAACGTGGCAGACATGGAGAGCATCCGGATCGCCTTGGGCCAGAAGCAGATCAACTTCTACGGCTTCTCCTACGGTACCTACCTCGGCCAGGTCTACGCGACCTTGCACCCCGACCGGGTGCGGCGCTTCGTCCTCGACAGCAACGTCGACCCGCGGCGGGTCTGGTACCAGGCCAACCTCGACCAGGACTACGCCTTCGACACCAACATGGGCATCTACTTCGACTGGGTCGCCAAGCACGACGACGTCTACGGCCTGGGCAACGACGGCCAGGCTGTCGAACGCACCTACTACCGCATCCTCAACCAGCTCCGGGCGCACCCGCAGGCAGGCGGGACGATCGGACCGGACGAGTGGACCGACGTGTTCCTCTATGCCGGCTACTACGTCTACGGCTGGACCGACATCGCCGACGCCTTCTCGGCAGCGGTGAACCACGGCGACTACAGCAAGATCAAGTCGCTCTGGGACGGCGCCAACCCCCAGGGACCGGGCGCCGACAACGGGTACGCGATCTACCTCGCGACCTCGTGCACCGACGCGCCCTGGCCCAAGAGCTGGTCGGTCTGGCAGCGGGACAACTGGCGGGTCTACGACAAGGCGCCCTTCGAGACGTGGGGCAACGCCTGGTTCAACGCACCGTGCCGCACCTGGACGGGCAAGGTGGCCGACGAGCCCGTCAAGGTCTCCGGACGGAACGCACCGCCGATCCTGCTCATCGACGAGACCCACGACGCAGCCACCCCCTATGAGGGCAGCCTCGAGGTGCGGTCCCTCTTCCCCAAGTCGGTCCTCATCGAGGGCGTCGGCGGGACGACGCATGCGGGCTCGCTCTCGGGCGTGGCCTGCACGGACAACAAGATCGCCGCCTACCTCGCCACGGGTTCGCTGCCCGACCGCCGACCCGGTCGGCGCTCTGACGTCCAGTGCGACCCCGTGCCCCAGCCCGACCCGTCGGCAGCGGCGTCTGGAGCATCCGCTTCGGGGTCCAGCCACGCCCTGCTGCGGACCGCGCTGAGCGCCCGGTGACGATCGCGGCGTCCGGGCCCCGGCCCGGACGCCGCCTCCTCCGGCATCGACGTCGGTCGCCTGCGGGTGACCGACGTCGATGCCGGACGAGCAGTCCGCCTACGGCATACTGGGCCCGGGTGACGTCTCGCCGGAACCACATCCCTGTCGTTCTGACGTGACTTTCCCCCGGGCCTCTGGGGGGTCAGGACAAGCATTCCGACCTGCGGCCATCGGACAAACCCTGTCTAGCTGCTCACGTCCAGGGGAACGGCGCGCGTTGAGCTCGGAATGCTTCGCGGCTCAGCCGGAACGTGCGTGTAGCGACCGTCCTTTGGGTGCGCCCGGCGTCAAGGAGCCTTCCGCGGCTTCCGCGACCTCGCTCAGATCTGCCGAGCCCAGCGGATCCTCTGACCGGCGCGGGCTACCGAGCTGCGCTGCGACGGAAGGAAGCACCCGTCCTGTCCGGGCACCCCTTAGGTCAAGACCGAGCCAGGGCCGGCGGCGTTCTACGCCGGGTGGCGTCGGGTTCTGGAGGTGGCTGATCCGAAGGGATGGCAAGAGACCGTGAGCCGGTCACGCTGGAGTCAGAGACGTTGCCCCGTTGCCCTCCCGGACCCTCATCTCCCCGATGCGGAGCGCGCGCTCGCGTCTGTTTTGGTCAGCGACCATCCGGGCGTACACGACGTTCGACAGGCATCGTTTCAGGGACCGGATCGCCATCAGCGATGGCGTCCCACCGACCCTGCGGTCGTACTAGACGGTATGGAGTGACCGCTCGGGATGGCTGAGGGGTTGCGGGCCGGGGCCTCGCTCACACATGTTCGTGGGTTACCGAGTAGGGGCTGCCTGCTCGGCCTATCCGACAGTTGTGGGAGGCCCCGGTGTTTACCGAGCGTACGAGCGTGGGGCTCGATGTGCACGCACGATCGGTCGCGGCAGCGGCGATCGATGGCGTCACGGGCGAGTTGTTCCAGGCGCGATTGACCCCGTCACACGAACACATCCAGTCCTGGTTGGCCGGCCTGCCGGGCCCGGTCGCGGTGACCTACGAGGCGGGGCCGACGGGGTTCGGCCTCGCGCGGGCGTTGGACGCGGCCGGGGTGCGGTGCGTGGTCGCGGCCCCGTCGAAGCTGCAGCGCCCAGCGGGTGACCGGGTCAAAACCGACGCCCGGGATGCGGTCCACCTGGCTCGGCTGCTGCGCCTGGACGAGGTCACCGCGGTGACGGTTCCGACCGCCACGGTCGAGGCCGCGCGGGATCTGGTCAGGGCTCGGGAGGACTGTCGCGGGGACCTGATGCGGGCGCGGCACCGCCTGTCGAAGCTGCTGCTGCGCCAAGGCATCGTGTACTCCGGCGGTCAGGCATGGACCGGGGCGCACGACGCGTGGCTGCGGCGGCAACGCCTCGACGCGCCAGCAACCCGGATCGCATTCGAGTCCGGCTACGACGCGGTCCTGACGGTGCAGGCGCGCCGGGACCGGCTCGACGCCGCGATCACGGTGATGGCCGCGGACAGCGAGTTCACCCCGGTCGTCCGCCGGCTCGGGTGCCTGCGCGGAGTGTCCACGTTGACGGCGTTCGCCCTCGCCGTCGAGATCGGCGACTGGCACCGGTTCACCGGCAACACGATCGGCTCGTTCGTCGGATTGGTGCCCAGCGAACACTCTTCCGGCGCGTCCCGCATGCAGGGGTCGGTGACCAAGACCGGAAACGGCCACGTCCGGCGGCTGCTGATCGAGGCCGCCTGGCACCACCGCGCCCGCTATGTCCCGGGCAAGACGATGCGCGACCGGTGGGAGCTCGCCTCGCCGGCTGCCCGGGTTCGCGGTGATGAGGGCAACCGGCGGTTGCACCACCGGTGGGTCGTGTTCAGTGAGCGGCGCAAACGGCACACCGTTGCCAACGTCGCGATCGCCCGCGAGCTGGCCGGCTGGTGCTGGTCGTTGGCCGTCATGGACGACTGACCACCCCGGAACCGCTTCGACGAGGCAAGGGGCTGGTGGCAGCGCGAGGAGCGACCCGCGAGGGTTCTATGAGCAGCGAATCCCCTTGAGGTGCAGCGACGCTCGATGCTAGACACGCGGTCCCGTTCCTGCCGAACCACCGTCCTGCGGTAGCCAACCCGCGCATATCAGTCTGACCGCGCGTCGCCAACGACACGCTCGCCAGCCCACTGCCACGACGAAGCAGAGGCGCCGTCAGGACTCTTGGTCCTAACGGCGCCTCACCCTGCCTCTTGACAGGAAGCCACTACATATCAGAACTCCCGCCCCGGGGTGCGGTTACGCATCTGCACGTCAGCCATGATGTGCAGCGTGCGGTTGACCTGGCGGTGGCCGGCACGAGAGAGCCGGTGGTGTCGGTTGCCCCGGAGAAAGCATCTAGCGGCGCGGTGCCATTCCACCAGGCGAAGCGGCCCTTGTCGCGAAAGCGGTGGAGGTCCCGGACGTCGGCCAGCAGCCGCGCAGCGCCGATTGGGCTGATCCCGGTCAGCTCCAACAGGGTCGAGCCACGCTCGAGGCCGAGCGCGGTCAGTTCCTTCTCCGCCGCTTTGATCTTGCGGTCGAGTGACAACAAGGAGGGCATTGCTACTTCGAGCACGACAATCCCCTTTCGAGCCACTCCTCGCGCGGTGCTCGACGAGAACGCATCCCATGAGAGAGCCACACCAATGACACGAGTGGGCAGCCGATGAAGAGAGCGTCAGGTCGAGCACCCGGACCGAACCTGGCCGGACACCGATTCTGCAACCAGTCCACGGGTCGCGTAGCCCACCGCCGGGGACGCGTCGGGTCTTCTCGTCGGTTTATTGTGGATTCAGGACGAGGAACCGCGCCTAACCTTCACGGCTCGTCTGACAAACATGGCGGTCAACACAACATATCCGATGCATACGACCCACATCTTCCAACCAAGGCCGAGCGCCGCCGCTGCTCCCGCGAGCACTGTAACTAGCGCAAACAGCGCCGCAACAAGAACTTCCCGGCTTGGAGCACCCATCTTCACTTCAAAGACTCCTGAACTTCTTTGACAACATGGAGGACTTAGACGTTCATCCACACGTTGAGATTGGCGAGGGAAACGGTCAGTGGATCTGCTGGCGGACCTTTACACTCACTTCCGGCATATACTCCACCGAAGTACGTCCCATAACCATACGCCGTTAGTGGGAGCCCCACCTCTGGCCCCGCCACGATCATACCGATTGCGGAAAGCAATGACAGAGCATCTCCCATTAGGCAGGGACCACTGAACTCCGCTGGCTGGGCGCGATACCCGACTGAAACGTATTGGGATCTACGGTTGGGCCTGCTGTATCTGCTTGTCTTTCGATACTGACGCCTGGCGTAGTTCGAGCCGTAATGCGCTCGGCGAGCAGAATAATTGTAGTTATACGTATAGTGGCGCCGACCCCCATAATAGTGCCAAGTATAGCTGTAATTCCTGTACTTTCCAGTTACATCGTTAGCACTAACAGGGTCCTGAGGATAGGCATATTCAGTCGTGTTTCCTGCGTCGACGGGGTCGAGCGAGGTGAAGAGGCCGCGGGTGGGGTTGTAGAGGCGCACGCCCATGAGGGTCAGCCCGGCGGCTTCTGTGGGGGTGGCGCGTTGCTTGAGGCCGAGCCAGCCGTAGCCGATGGTCCCCGCCACGCCTGCCTCTGCGGAGGTGCTGGTGGTGGAGGTGGGTGCGCCGTACTCGGTGTAGTCGGCCCAGCCGTTGATGCACACGGCAGGGGTGGACTCGTCGGTGCCGGCGGGGATGGTGACGGTGGTGACAGCGTCGCCGTGGGGGTTGCCCAGGGTGAGGGTGGCGCTGCCGTAGGTGGCCTGGTTGGTGGAATCGGCGTTGATCTGGGCGCCGAGGTTGCCGTCGAGGCTCTCGGTGTAGCGGGTGGTGACGGCGGGCTGTGCGGTTCCGGTGGCGTCGACGGTGGTGACGTCGGTCCAGGCGGGGTTGTCGGAGTTGTCGGTGTAGTGGCGCACCGTGGTGGTCGTGTTGGCCGCGCCGGCTGCTGCGCCGGTGGGTCCGGTGACGGAGGTGGTGCGGCGCTGCTGCTCGTCGAGGGTGTAGGTCGTCGTCGTGGAGGAACCAGAAGCGCCTTGGGTGATGGTGTGCGCTAGGTCGGTGTCGTAGTAGCCGAGGGTGATGTCGCCCTTGCTCGGGTCGGGGGCGTCAGCGGCCGGGATGGTGGTCTGGCGTCCGAGCGGGTCGTAGCTGTACGCGCCGGGGGTGTTCGTGCCGGTATTCCCGCCACTGATCGGGCGGTCCGCGGTGTCGTACGCGTACGTGGTGGCGGTGTGAGTGTCGACGGTGCCGGTGCAGTTGCCGTCGTTGTGCGTGTCGACCGTGAGGCTGGTGCGGTTGCCATTGCTGTTGTTGTTGGCGTTGGGGTTGGCGTCGAAGCCGTAGTTGCGGACGGTGCACGGCAGGGCCTCGGAGGCGGTGGTGGTGGGGTCGGCCTCGGCGCCGCGGGCGGCGGCGATGCGGTCGGTGACGCGGGTCAGGCGTCCGGCGCGGTCGTAGCTGTAGGCGCGGTCCGCGGCGCGGGCATCGCCGACGCCGGTGGGGGCCTGGATGTTGGCGGGGTCGGTGACGCCGGGGTTGCCGTCGAACGCGGCGGACGGGCCGTTGTACTCGGCGACGACCTTGCCGGTCTCGTCGCGGTCCTGGGTCCAGGCCAGCCACGTCCCGTGTGGGTCCACCGTGGTCGGGGTGTAGGTAGGCGGGTCGGTGCTGGTGTCCGTGGTGTAGTTGGTGACCTGGCCGGTGTAGTTGACCTCGGTCGCCTGGCCGGCCTCGTCGTGCTGCCAGTTTTGGGTGAGCCCACCTGGCATGGTCTCGGCCGCCAGGGCGCCGGTGTCGTCGTAGGCGCCGGTGTAGGTCAGCAGGTTGGTGCTGGCCGTGTCGGTGGTGTCCTTCCGGGTGACGGTGACCTTGGTGACCAGACCGCGGCGCTCGAGTGCGTGGTTGGCGTCGGTGCCGTCGTAGGTGTACCGAGTGATGCCCATGTTCTTCGGGTCGGTGACCGCCGCGACGTGACCAGCTGGGTCGTAGCTGGTGGTCGTGGTGTCGCCTTGGCTGGAGGTGGTCGAGGTGGTGCGGCCCCAGCTGTCGACGATGCTGCTGGACGCGGCCCCGGTGGGGTTGCCGTTGGCGTCGACGGGGGTGGTGCCGGTGGCGATCCCCGTCTTCGCGTCGTAGTTGGTCTTCGTCCCGGGCAGCGGACTCGAGGACGCCAGCCCAGTAACGGCCGTCTCCGTAGTGTCCGGGCGCCCGTCGAGCAGGTACGTCGCGTTGGTGGTGCGCACGACCGCGCCGGAGGTCTCGAGTGTGGTCGAGGGTGCCAGCAGGTAGGAATAGGCCTTCACAACGCTGTCCGGGAGGGTGGACCCGGCGGGCTGCGCGGCCTTGCGGGTGTGGCAGACGAGGCCGGCCCAGGCGCCCGACTGGCACGTGGAGGGGTCGTCCTTGCCGGTCGTGTACGTGTAGTAGTCGGTCAGGGTGGTTCCGGCGCCGGCTGCGGGCAGCCCGTTGGGGCTGGTGGACTCGGATGGCTGGCGGGCCTCAATGGTGCGGCCGTGCGCGTCGTAGTAGGTGACGGCGACGAGGTCGCCGGTGTTCTCGGTGCCGGACAGGTCCATGTCGGTGACGGTCTTGGTGGGCCGGCCGAGGGTCCAGCCGGAGTCCGGGTCGGTGAGAGCGCCGGACTTTGAGGCGTATCCGGTCAGGGTGCGGGAGATGACCGGTGCGGTCGTGCTGGCGGGCGGCGTGTTCTCGGTCGAGTCGGCGGCGTATGTGGTGACCGTAGTGGGCAGGGCGTAGCCCCTCTGGTCCGCGGCGGCCGTCGCCGTGGCGGGGTTGAGCCCGCTGTTGGGGGCGGCCTGGTCGTAGTCGGTGTGCGTCCGGGGCCGGATCGGCAGCCGCGTGCCGGCCTTGGGGCCTTCGGTTAGCGTGACGGTCCGCCTCGGGGCGTAGACGTCGGTGACAACCGCGCCGGCCGGGGTGTGGGCCGGCTGCCCGGGCAGCGGGGCACTGGTGGTGGAGTCGCTGTTGTAGATCGTCGTGGTTCCGAGCGGGGCAACATTGTCGCGCGTACCGGCCGCGGCGTCGGCGAGGATCGTGG
Organism: Terrabacter sp. 2YAF2; assembly: GCF_052114705.1. NCBI lineage: Bacteria > Bacillati > Actinomycetota > Actinomycetes > Micrococcales > Intrasporangiaceae > Terrabacter > Terrabacter sp. 2YAF2. The sequence continues at coordinate 50,695 of NZ_JBFRFG010000017.1, read as the reverse complement.
CGGTGGCGTGGGTGTCGAGGGTGAAGACGACGTTGCCGAGCTGGTCGTAGTCGGTGTAGCCGTACAGCCACTTGTCGGCGCCGAACGTGGCGGTGTTTGTGGTGTAGCCCTGGGCGTCGGTGTACGACAGGTCTGCGTAGGTCCAGTCGATGCCAGTCCCGGCGCCGGTGAGCGCGTCCGGGACGGGACCGGTGTAGTCGGGTCCGAACACCGCGGCCGCGTACGTCGGGGCAGCGTCTTGGCCCCACTTGGCGACCGTGCCGGCGCTCAGGTCGGGGACGGTGGTGCCGGCGGCGGCGTTGCTGTTGCTCGGGGCGGCGCCGTAGACGAATCGGGCCAGGCTGGTGGAGCCGCTGCCGGATGGGTTGGCGCGGGTGACGGCGGTGACCTTGAGCTGGCTCGTGCCGGACGGCGCGGCGTAGCTGATCGTGAACGGGGCCAGGCCCGGCGGGGTGACGCCGGTGATCTCGTTGGTGGAGCCGTACGTGTAGCTAGTGGCGAGGTTGGAGCGGGGGTCGGTGATCTTCGCGAGCTGTGAGCTGGCGTTGTAGCTGTAGCAGGCCACGGGGATGGACGCCATCGTGCCGGCGGCAACCGAGGTCGTGCCCCCGGCGCAGTCCGTGACCGTCAGTTTCTCGGGCGCCCAGGCCTCGAGGTTGACCTGCGTGAGCTGCCCGGTGCTCCCGTAGACCAGACGCAGCGCGCGGCAGCCGGCCTTGACCGTGCCCGTGTCGGGGCAGTCGGTGGCGGTCATGCCGTCCGGCAGCGGCGCGAGGATCCGGGTGACCCGGCCCGTGGCCTGGTCGATGGTCATGGTGGTGGTGGCGCCACCGGCCTCGGCGACGCTGTTGGCCGTGAACAGACCTGGGCTGCCGCTCTTGGGGTAGCTCGAAGGCGTCGACGGCCTGAAGGTCGTGACGGTGCCGTCGGCTTCGGTGAGCTTCAGTTGGGTGTCGGCGAACAAGCCTGAGACGGACAAGGTGGTGCCGCTCAGGCGGGTGTCGTCGTTGGAGGGGATCCAGGTGCCGGTGGTGAAGTTGTCGCTGGTGCGGCGCAGCCCGGCGCTCGTGGCCTGGTAGACCAGCGCGGTGCCGTCCTCGTCGATGAACTGCAGGGTGCCGTCGTCGCGGGTTCCGTCATAGGGGACGAGGCGGCCAAGTCCGGCGTCGGAGCCGCCGATGGAGGCGCTCCAGCCGGGCCCGAACACCGACGCCGCCGGCGGCACGTATGCGCTGGGCAGGTTGGCGTAGGTCGAGTGCGACCGGGACAGGGACAGCGTGCCGGTGTATCCGGGGATGCTCACGTCGGTCGCGCTGGTGTTGAACTCGCCGGTGAACAGTGCCACCTGGCCGGGGCCGGCGGTCTGGGTCGGGAAGCCGTTGCCGAACGCGTGCGGGACTCGGAGCACGCTCGCGGGCGCGGTGTCGTACGTGCATTGGACGGTCGTGTCGTAGGACAGGCACACCTGCACGTCGAGCTTGATGGGTGCCCGGCTGGTTGTCTGGGTTGCCTGGCCGCCGGTGGCCGGGTCGACCTTGGAGACGTCCCACACACCGTTGACCAGTTCACTGCCATCGGCGGCCTGCGTCACCGGCATCGGGGTGGGGTCGGAGTGCCAGTCGGTGCCGGTCGCGCCTTGAGACGAGCCGGAAACGCGCCACTTCAGCGCGGCGGTCACGGTGGTCGCGACGCTCGTGGTGGACGCCGGTGGCCCGGTGACGGTGATCTTGATCGGCCCGGTCGCGGGAGTCGCAGTGTTCGGGGCCGGGTAAGTCATGGCGGCGGCACCGACACCGAAGCTGTACGTGGTGTGTGCCGACTCAAGCCCGGCCCTCGACATGCTCCAGTGCTCGATCGTGTGCCGGCCGTTGGTCGTGGCCACCGATACCGCCAGCGGGGATGCACCGGTCAGGGGGGTGTTGAGGTTCTTGCCGTCGATGATCGCGTACACGGTGGCCGGTGCGGACGGGGTGCCGGTGTCCGTAGCCGTGAGGGTGCATGACGCGTTGGGGCCGGCAGGCTTCGTCTGCCACTGCCCGTCCGGATACCCGGTGCAGATCGCGGTAGACGGCGCGGGCTTGGTGGCCGCGGTCTTGAACTGCGTCCACGGCGACCACGCCCCGTTCCACAGGCCCTGGTCATCCTGGACCTTCGTGCGGGCGTAGTACGTCGCGTTGTCACCCAGCGGGCTGGACAGGGTGCACGACGCGCTCCGCCCGGATGCCGTGGACGCGGCAGCACAGGAGGCGACGCCCGCCGTGGCGGTGCCGTCGGTGTTGTTCGTGTGGACCTCAGTCGTCATCGTGACGTTGTTGCCGTCCGGGTCCGTCGCGGTCGAGGTGAACGTCGGCGTCAGCGTCGCGGCATACCACACACCTGATGAGCTCTGCCCCGCCCCGCCGAGAACGGGAGCACCGGCAACGTTGGGCTTGCGGTCATACGTCAGCGTGAACTTCGGCGGGTTCGCGCCCTCCATCGAGGAGAACTTCTTCCACCCGTTGCTGTCGGTCTCCGACGCGGCCTTGAGCAGCACCGCCGTCGAGGTCACCGCCGTGTTCGTCGACAGCGCCTGGAACAACGACGTCATCGGCACATTCACCCACCCCGCACCACAGCCCGAGGAGAAGCCCTTCGCCACGTTCACCGAGCCCCACACCGTTGTACCGGAACCCGGTTGGGCCGTCCACCGGGTACTCGTGGTCGCCGGCGACGCGTTGAAGACGTTCATCCCCGCCGCCGTGCACGAATAGGACCACGTCTCGTAGACCGACAGCTGCGCCGACTCCACCTTCAGGTTGTGGAACCCCGTAATCGGGAAGTTGATGTAGGACCGGGCGACCGAGGAGCCGCCGTCGAAGGTGCCGACCTTCAGCTCGGTCGAGGTCGACTGGTCGGTGCTGTACGTGTTCTCCACCCACGTGTCGAACGAGGGCGTCACCGTCATCGACGCGTACGTCGGGTCGATCGTCACCGGGAACTTCCGGGCCGGGTCCGCGAGCCACGCCAGGTCCGGGGTCACCGTCAGCATCGCGTGACCCGGGTTCGTCTGGGCCGCGGAGAGCTTCACCGGGGATACGCTCGCCGGGTCGCCCGAGTGCGGGTCGACCTGCGCGTCCCACGCCGTAGCTGGCGGGATCGTCGAGACCTGCTTGCCCTTGCCGTCCATGAACGCGATCCCGCCATCGGCGGTGGCTTTCGCGGTCAGGCCCTTGATCTTGAGCGGGATCGAGAACGAGCCGCCGGCGCCGCCCGCCGATGCGGCCGCGGCGAGCTGGTCCGCGGCGGCGCGGTCCTTGATGACGAAGTCCTGCTCGAACCCGGACGGGCGCACGCTCACCCGCACATCCACCCCGGGCAGCACGTTCGGGTACGTCGCGGTCCGGCCGGCCAGTACCGGCGCCGGCAGCTTCACCTTCCCGAAGCCACCACCGAGCGCCCACGACACCGACCGGCCCGCGCCGTGGTCGAGGGACGTGACATCGGTGCCTGCCGCCCCACCGGCCGACAGGTGCACCCCGGGGCCTCCGGCGGCCGGCACCACGTCGGCGCCGGCGGCCTTCAGGTCCAGGTCGATCGGCTGCCAGTGCCCGGAGGCGTCCTTGAACCGGACCGGCGCCGCAGAGACCTCGCTCGTGCGCGACCCGTCCGGGTTGACCCACGTCGTCGTCGTGTCGGTCCGCTCCGACAGCGCCTCCACCCGGACCCCTTGCGCCCGCGCCGCGACCCGCGCCGACACCAGGTCAGCCGCCTGCGTCACGCGCGCCTTGGCAGGAGCCGCATGCGGCAGCACAGCAGCCGCACTTACCGGGATCGCCGAAGCATCCACCGCGGAAGCATCAACAACCAACACCGCCGCGACCGCAACCGTCGATGCGCACAGCCGAGCCCAACGCCCTGAGAACCACACAGCACTGCCCCTGTCTCGGCCATCGGCCGACCATGTGCGTTCCCTCAAAGGACGCCGGACGGAGCATGTCGGTCAAAGCACCCAAAGCGCCATCTTCTTGGGTAAGACATTGCCGAACTGCCAGTTACCGCTCAGACAAGCGCCGCCTGTAGGTGTTCTCTGAAAGAGAGCTGTGTGATCTGGCCGTGGCTGTGGTGAAGCCAGAGCCCATCGAGCGGTCTTTTCGGCCTCCACCGCGGTTTGGCTAGTTGCGGCTGTGCGCGGAGGCCGGTTGCTCGCCGAACGTGTGGTTCGGTCACCTCGGCCACGAGCTAGAGGCCGCAGCAGGCACGCCAGTCCAGACGTACCGGGCACCTACACTCCCCGGCATGATCGATCTGCTCGTGAATACAGCGGTGTCCATCGCCGCGAGTCTGGGGTTGTGGGCGCTACTGCCACGCGGAGTCGTTCTCACCCGAGCAGTCCGATCGCACAACCACCACGGGGAGCCGGTGGGCAGCACGTGGAATTTGCGGAACGACTCGGCCCTGCCGATCCGCATCCGCTCCGTTCGGGTCACCGGCCTCTCTACGTTCAACCATGCGACGGAGCAGCAGCGAGAGATCGAGCTGCCCTTGGCTGGGGACCGGGCAGACGGTGCATCGCTCTCGTTTGACGACAGCACCCTGGAGACCCTTCTGTACGTACACCACCGCAGCTGGAAAGGGGTGACGATCCCTCCAGGGGACACGCTTCAAGCGGTTGTCCCCAACATGCACGGCCTGCGGATCAAGTACCGGCGTGCGGGGTGCTTCGGCATTCTCGAGCGGCGCGAGATCGTGATCAGCGGAGGCATCTGAACCCGACTGGACTTTTCCTGCTCGTCGAGCGCCTCTGACTGTGGATCAGTTGCAATGCCGGGAGAAACAGGCTCTACGGGAAGGGCGACAGCACCCTCGCGGTGGCGTTCACCCTCGGGGACGGCGGACTGCGGAGGAGGCGGCATCTAGGTCATCGCCGCGCTCGAGTCGGCGGCCGAGGTCGGCCCACTGCTCGTCATCGAGCTCGTCACGAAGGGGGGCCAGTGCCTCTGCGAGGTCGGCCTGCTCGGCCAGAGCGGTAGCCCACGGGGCACCGCTCCATTTCCCCGGGGGTGGCGGCGCCTGCCTGAGGTCGCTCGCCCAGCGGCGCAGCTCGACCGAGCTCATGCGCATCTGCTGATGCACCGCCGCCCGGCGCGTCTCCCCCTCCACCCGCCTACCGTGCTCCCCGCAGCCCCGTCCCGGCAATCCCCCACCCCTACTCGGCCTGCTTCCTCCTCCACGTTCTGGTCAGCAGTGGCGTTCCTCGACCAGGTGCCGCCAGCCGATGGCTGCCGGCCAGGCGGGGCGCAGGTTCGCGAGGGCCCGACTCCCCGCTACGACGGGCGCGCCCCGGGCGGGCCGGGGCCTGCAAGCAGCGCCCTTCGAGCTGGGGGCGTGCGGGGCTCGGAGAAGCCCGGCCAGATCTGGGGACGTCGAGCTGGGACTGTTACACCGCAAGGCGGGCCACACCGTGCTGGTCCTTTCCAGCGCCACCCGAGCCCGGAACCTGCATGTCGGCACGACTGTCGTGGGTGCCGCGCACGGCGTTCTTCAGGTCAGGTCACCTAGCCGGTCATCGACGAGCCTGCGAGGGGACTCGGCGCGCTGCTGCCAGTAGGAGACGACGAGACTCGCGTGCTGTTGGACTGCCGCTGCCGACCAGTCCTTGTTGTCGGTCTCCAGCTCGGTGGCGAAGTCGATCAACTCGCCGGGCTCGAGCCGGCTCGCCCACGGAAACGCCCTCACGAGCGCGACCGCGTGGGCCCGGGTCCTTCCCGAACTGGCCATCCCAACATCATGGCCGATGCCCCGGACGGTGCCAGCCTGATCGCGGACGGGCGGCGCGGCCCGTGCACCCGCCGCTCCCCAGCGGGGGCAGTGGCGGGCACCACGCCTTCCGCAGGCCGTGACCCCGCCAGAGCGCATCGCGTGTGGCGGTGGCGCATCCGGCAGGGTTCTGGGGCTCCTCCTTCCGCTGTACGCGTCGGGGTCGTGGCAAACGGAGCGGCTCCAGCGCGGATGGGCCGGCTCATCACCTCCTTTCGTGGCCCACCGCGCTCGGGACCGCCGCGCACACCACCGCGCAACGGGTCTGCGCTGTGGTTGCCGCAGTGCGGTCTGATCATCTGTTCACGTTTCAAGTGGCCACCCCACCGGGACCTTCGCCGCGAAACGGCGCGCGTACCGGGGGTGCTGACCACCGTTCCGCGCCCGCGGGCGCGCGCAATCCCCGCCGGCGCAACGGCCAGACCCACGGTCGTCGCTGGGATGCAAGCGCGTGACGTTCCATCGCACCCGTCGGATCCAGCCCCGAGCGGCCGCGCCGTTCCCGAGGCGCTCGAGTTCCTCAGGCAGTGGCGATCGAGTCGAGCCACCGGCTGGTGACGTCGGCCGAGCGCGCCACGTACAAGGTGAGCTCGGCACGCAGCGGGGACCCCCGCAGCCGGGCCCGGCAGGCGGGGAGCCTGCCCAGCCCGTCGACGTGGGCGACGAGATCACGCAGCTGACCCGACATCGCCTTGGTCAGAGTGCCGACCCGTCGACCGCCGAGGCGAACCTCGATGGCCTCGAACGGGGTGGAACGCGGGGTCCGGGCCTCCTGCACCAGGTGCAGGGTCACCACGAGGTACCGCTCGCGGTCGCTGACGAAGGGGCGCAACACGTCCATGTGTTCGTCTTCGCCCGTGACCTGCACCGCCCGGCCCGCCGGCAGCACCTGGAAGGGAGCCTCCGGGAAGGCATTGAACGGCTGCACACCGTGCACCGGCGGCAGCCACACCGTCGCACTCGCTGCGATCTGGCCGTCGTCGTCGGCGCGCGCCCAGACCCGCGCCGGGACCGACAGATGCGCGCCCTCCTCCGCCAGGTCCGCCAAGGCGGCGGTGTACTCGGCGGCCGTGAGGCGGGGCAGGAAGCCGAGCATCTGACCGCTCACCCACACCCCGACCGCGTTCGGGTCGTGCGGGTTGGACGGGTCGATCGCCAGCTCAGCCGCAAGGTCCCGCAGCTCCTGCCCGTACTCGGTGATCGTTGCCCCGCGGCGCTTGTACAGGGCGCGGAAGGCGTCCTGATGGAACCACTCCCCCGCAACCTCGCATGGCCGCGTGCTGACCGCCCACGCTTCCACCGCCGCCCCGACCGGGGACGCGGGCGCATGCTCCCCGGATCGCGCGCCCGGGGGCGACGTCGGCGTCGCAGTCCCCGTCTGGGGTGGGATCGCCACCGGCGGGGCAGGGAATGACGGCTGCGGCGCGAACCCGGTCACGGGCTGACCCACAGGTGGCATCCGGGCCGCCAACGGCGCCGGCGCCAGCGGCTGAGAGGAGTCCGTGCCGGTCCGGGGGCGCCGTGACACCGGCCACGGGATCGTGCCCGGCGGCAGGGCCAAGAACAGTCCGAGCAGCCCGAAGACCAGGACCGGACCCCAGTCACGGTTGGAACCAGCGCCCAGCACTTCCACCAGGCACATCGCCGCCCAGAACCGGCGTCTGCGCCACCACTTCGGCTTGGCCAACTTCGTCGTCCCCTGACGGTCAACGCGCCCTCGAACGGGTCCAAGGGGAACCCTGACGCAACCTGCATACATAAGCACGTTCACCGCCGTCGAGGGAAAGATCGCCCGATTCCTTCCCTCCGAGTGCTCGACTCGTCGACCCGGCGATGGGGTGGTCGACCGGCACACTCACACCACGTCCCCGGGGGCTCGCTCTTCTGGTGCGTTTCCGACCCCCAAGGAGGTCCCCGCGGAGTGCACTCGCAGACGGGCGCCGAACCGCCGTCCTCTGTACTGGCTGCGAGGTGGGGCAGATGCGCGCGCCTTGCGGTGCAGCGCCGTCGGGCGTTCCCGGTGCGGGGTCGAGACGCGCTCCGGCGGCCATACGGATGCCCGGTCTGACCGGGCACCGGTCGGGTGCCTCCTGCGCTGAGCACAAGCGCGGACCCCGCCAACTGCCGCTGGCGGGGTCCGTCTCTTGTAGGTGGGTTGGGTTGGTGATCTCGGGTTGGCGAGGCCGGGCGTGGAGGGAGGCGGTGTCACCCCCGGCTTCGGCGGGACATGGTGTTGGAGTTGTTCAGCACGGCTGCGGCCAGCCAGTCGAGCTCCTGCCCTCGAAGGCTGTCGGAGGCGGCGCGGCCGTGGATCGGCAGGGTCGTCTTGAACCAGGCGTTGTAGGACTCGGCGTCGTTGCGGCGGGAGTAGAACGGGGTGAACTCCGCGTCGCGGCGCGCCAGGGGCCGCAGCTCGCTTCCGGCCGGGTCGACACGTTCCGGTGACGGGGTGTCCGGGGCGCCGCGATCGGCGCGCGGCTCCCAGGTGTGGGTGAAGGGCATCGCCCCGTGGTCGCAGGGAATGACGTACTCATTGCGGCGACCCCAGCGCCCGTGGGCCGTCTTGAAGGCAGTGCTGGACTGGCACGGCAGGTGGGCCTCCTTGACGGGGTACTCCTCGGTCGGGTGGCTGCCGACGGTGTAGAGGCTGCCGTCGTCGACGACGAGCTCGTGGCGGCAGAGGCCGTCGTCGGTCAGGTGCGTGACCGGCGTGAGGTAGTAGGTCTTTCCGTAGGAGGCGCGCAGGCTCCCGTTGGGGCTCGCGTACACGTTGGTCCCGACGGGCGCCGGATCGGTGCCGGCGTGGATCTTGGCCAGGCGGTCGTAGCGCAGCAGCCGGATGGTGTCCGCCGAGCGGTTCGCGCCCAGCTCGACCGCCAGCCGTCGGGCTCGTTCTTCCTGCATGCTCTTGCGCAAGGTGAACCGGGACCGCCCGTCCGGGGAGTCGGCCGGCTCCTCCTTCGCATTGGCCCCGTCGGAGATCTTCTCCTCACCGCGTGCGACGGCCTTGCCGAAGACCTGGATGCGGTGGCGAGCCATCAGGTAGTCGACGGCCCAGCCGGTCACCGCCCGGTCCCACACCACCGAGTGCACCCCGTCCTTCGCCCGGGCCGCGACGGCGTCGATGATCTCCAAGGCCGGCCACAGCTCGGCGCGCATCGCGGTCGCGGTGCCGAGCACGATCCGACCCCACGCGGTCCAGGTGTGGACGCTGACCATGTTGACGCCCCGGGCGATCTTGCCGTCCTCGCTCATGTCCGAGTAGAAGCTCTGGATCCTGGGCTTCCCGGTTTTGCAGCGGCTGCCGAGGGGGATCCTGTCGCCGGTGGGATCCCAGGGGTCGGCCATGGTCCGGACCTTGCTGTACGGAGCGATGTCGGTGCCATCGCCGTAGATCATGTGCTCCTCCGCGGGACGGGTGAAGGAGCACTCCTTGCCGGGCAGCAGGTTCCCGTGGTCCCAGGCCTGGCCCAGGGCACACCGGCGGAACATCTCCTGCAGCGCGGGCAGCAGGTCAAGGTCGAGCAGGCGCCGCTTGTCGATCAGGCGCTGCTTGAAGTGGTCGAGCTGGTCGCGGTTCGGCGGCCGCAGGGGCAGCCGGTCACCGCCGGTCATGGCGGCGTAGTTCTCGCTGATGGTCTGCCAGGTGCTCTTGACCTCGAGCGCGCGCAGGAGCCGAGGGGCCGAGCCGGCGGCCCGCTCCGCCACGATCAGCCCCCAGAACAGCGCTGCCGGGAACGCGGACTTGCGTCCGCGGGTGCGCGCCGCGTCCATGGCGGTCTGGATCACCTCTCCCATCATGTAGGTGGTCTTGAACAGGAACACGTCCGTGATCTGCTCGTGCACAGCGATCGCGCTGGTGCCGGAACGGTTGACGCGCTTGGTCTCCGGTGCGTAGGGCACGTGGGTCTCCTTGGTTTGTTGGGACGCGCCGACAGCGCCGACGCGCACAGCAGCAGCTCAGGGCCGGGTAGCCCTGAGCAGGGGTGGTCAGGGCGGGGCCGACAGGCCCGGCGCCCCAGGAACTGCGGCATCCGGGACAGCGAGCTGTTCAGGCGCACCTGTGTCGCCGACAGCCGCTGTTCGAAGGCCGCACTGCAAGTCTGCTTCGGCACCCCGACCGCGCACATCATCAAAAATCGGTATTTCCGCCTCATCAATTTCCGGTAGGCGTCCTCAAAAACCGGTGGGCCCCGCCCCTCCCAGACATCCGAGAAGCCGTCTGCGCCTGGTGCGGTGCACCCGCGGATGACGTCTGTGTGACGGCGGGCACACGACGAACCTGGCCCTCCCCCCTCGCGGTTCTCCCCACCCGCAGTACTGCCGTCGCACGGTCACTCGGTCGCCTCCGCAGTCCATGCGCGCCCTGGGGACCCGGCGGCCACGCGTCCCTGGGAACCGGCGGTCACGCGTCCCCGGCTCGCAAAGCCTCCGCGGCCGTGTGCGCCTGCGATACCCCGCGCCGCGGCTGGCCCTCCCTAGGGGGGTGCCGAGCGGTGTTGGCCGGGCGCGCCGATTGCGCCTGGGTTCACCCGCCGGACCTTCCTCCTCACCAGCGTCCACTACGCCCGAGGAGAACCCCCATGAACGCCACCACTGCCACCACCACCGGCACCCCCACCCTGCAGACGGTCATGCTGAACGAGGCCGTCGAGATGGTGTGGGACCTCGACGACAGGTGGGGCATCGTCCCCCCTGCCGCCCACGAGGAGCTGCGCGGTGACCTGCAGACACTCCTCACCGTCGCCGGCGGCTTCACCGTGGCCACCAAGACCGGCAACACCGCCGCCATCGAAAACGTCGGCCAGCTCGTCACCCACCAGAAGCAGCTGATCGCCGCCCTGTCCGGAGTCGCCACCAAGCACGTCACCGACGACCTGGTGACCGAGGAGGCGACGCCGGTGCACCACTGGCGCAACCTCGTGCTCGTCGTGGTCATCGCCGCCGCCGCCAGCTACCGCAGCAGCACCGCCGCCATCGACGAGCTCGTCAAGGGCGCTCCCCGCCTGACGACGTGCACCATCAGCGAGCGCCGCCCGTTCACCGACGTCGAGGTCCTGCTCATGCGCAGCTACGTCGCCGCGACCTACCGCCCCGGCGACCGGAGCGCCAGCGTGTACGCGCTGGTCGACGCGGGCATGACCCCCGGGGAGACCACCAAGGTCACCCTCGACGACATCGACGACATCGACGACCTCGACGAGCTCGACGACCTCGAGTACTCCTCCGTCCCGTACATCCACGCTCCGGGCAACGAGCACGTCGTGGCGCGCTACCTCGGCCTCGACCGCTTCGGCAAGCGCGTGCTCGGCGCCCACAATCGCCACGCCTTCTCGGGTCAGCGCCGGCCCCCGATGACCGCCCAGCTGACGTACATCCCGCGCAAGAACCTGCCCGGTAGCAAGGAGGCCACGTCCTCGGCGCAGAACGTGATCAGCAACCTGCTCAAGCACCTCGGGCTTTGGCACGCCGACACCACCGCCTCGAGCCTGACACAGTGGCGCATCCAGAGCGAGTGGAAGTCCCACGGAACGGAGCTCGCACTTGAGGTATCCGGGCGCCACTCCCTGCCCCAGATGTGCGAGGCCCTCAAGGTCGAGCCCGCCGCCGTGCGGCGCACCGCCCCGGGGCGTGGCGACTTCAACGTCCCCGACTGAGCCACGAGCCCGCTGCCGCATCGAACTCAACCCGCAGCGGCGCCAAGGCCTCGCCAGTTCTGCCGGCAACGGGCCGCTCTGGTGCACCGGTCCAACCTTCCGCGAGTGCCTCAGGCTCCCAAGGAAGGTTGGTCAGTACCGCGGCGGCGCGCTCGGTGACGCAGCCGCAGCCGGTTCAGCCACATCGACAGGCCTGCCACGACCAGGCAGAAAACGCCGAGGATGGACTCCCCTAGCGGCTCGTCCGCGCTGAGGAGGTACTCGTAGTTCGGCTGCCACATCGCAGTCGTGACCACGCCGTTCGCGTCACGTCGGACCCGGACCCGCAGCGGGGGTCGGTAGCCGGTCCTCGCGCTCGGGGGCTGCCAGCCCTCCTTCATTGGGTCGTAGATCTCCTGCGTGGCGCCCGGTTCGGAGAAGACCGACTCCAGCTCCGGGTCGCTCGACCCGGGCAAGGTGGCCCGGACCCCGTCGACCGTGTAGTACCCGCCGCTCTTGCTGGTGACGTGCGAGACGTGCACCTGAACCTTGTCGCTGACGAGCGACTGCCCCTGAGCCTGGAGCAGCCGGGCGTCGCCCTGGGCGCGGATGGATCCGGGAATCATGCCCAGGGAGACGACCGCGAACACCAGCAGCGTCAGGGTCCACCCGGCGCTCAGGCGCCCCGAGATGCCGAACGTGGCCCAGCTGCGCCGGTCCTGGTCGGCAGGCGCAGGAGCCCACTGCCGGCGAAACTCTCGGGCCGAGGCTTCCTCGTCGGGGGTGGCCGGTGTGGCTTCAACGGCTCCAGCGGCACTGGCCGCGTCCGGGGTCATACCGGACATCGTGCACCTCGCCGTGAACCGGCTCAGAGGCAGCGGCTCCCTAGCGCTGCGCCTGACCCTCTCGCAATAGTGGGAATCTCTCACAATAGTGAGAGGCCTCCCTCAAAGGGGGCGGCAGCCCTTGGACTCCTGTGTCGAGCGTGCCGAGCGTGTCGAGCGTCGACTGGGCGAGCCGTCTGGCTATGAACTCCTCGAAGGTCCGAAGCACCAGGGCAGCGGCCTGAGCGTGTGTCGCGGCAGCCCGGTCTGTCGCTCAGTTTGCTCCCCGATACGGCGGCAGGCACGCGCCAGCGGCCTGGGCTACGTCTGGGGGTGCTCCTCAGCTCGTCCGGGCCCCGGGGCTCACGCCCAGCACGGTGGCGGCCTTGTCGTGCGCGAGCCCGGTGGCCCCGTCGACGTCGGCGGGCGCGGCGCCGACGAAGGTGAGCGCCAGCACGACGTCCCCCACCCCGGTGTAGACCTGGGTCAGCTCGAACCCGTCAAGAGGTCCGCCTTGGGCCGTGACGCGCGCGGCGACCGGGTCGGTGCCGAACTTGGGCGGGTTGACCACCGTGACGTGCATGGCCGACCGGCCCTGTCCGGGCAGGCTCATCGTCACCGTCGGGCACCCGCCCAGGGCGGCCTTGAGGCGGCCCTGCAACGCCGCCACCTTCTCGGATGAGCCGAGGGCATCCAGGCTCTCGTCGATGCCCGGCCCGTTCTGCCCGCCGGAGAACGCCACCTCGGCACTGGCCAGGGAGCCCGGAGCGTTGCGCAGGTTCATCATGCTCACCAGGTCGGCGCACCGGGGCTCACGGGAGGAGACGGTGGGTCCGCCGCTGCCGCTGCCGGCGGACGGATCCTGGGAGAAGCCCGACGGCAGGTCGTCGACCGCGAGCGCGGCCTTCTTCAGCGTCGCCGCCGTCCGCGCGAGCGGCGCGGCGGCGCTGCCCGTCGCGCTGGACGACGGGGTGCTCGACGCCGACGCCGAGGGGCTCGCGGCCGTGGTGCTGCTCGACGGGGTGGTGGTCGCATGGGCGGTGCGCGACGAACCCGGCGTGCCGCCCGGGCCCGAACAGGCCGCCAGGGCGGTGACGACAGACAGGCAGACGACGAGGATGCGGCGACGATTCACGAGCACGGAGGCTATAGCCCGCCGCGTCCGCTCCCCGCGGGCCACGCCGTCACCGCCCGCCCGAAACCTCGAAGTGTCGGCCTCCTCCCCACACGCGCCGCCGCAGCGGTAAGGACCTTGCCCGGCACACCGTCACGCGCAAGGGAGGACGACCGGGCCGCGACTCTGACTCCAGCGGCGGCCACTGCGGTCCTGGGCTTGGTCCGGCCGGACTGAAGGAGCTGCCGCCTTCGTCGGTCCTTCTCAGCGTCGATGTCGCCGCGGGCGAAGCGCTCGTCGAGGATGCGCTGGGCCTCGTCTTGGCCCCCTGCCGCGTTCCTGCTCGCCCCGGGTCCCCCCCGGTCACATCCTGTTCGGCTTTTAGTGTTGCTGGCGGGCGCATAACCCGGCGCTTTGAGGCTGCGGTGTCCCTTGCAAGGGGCACCGCAGCCTTCGTCCTGCTCAGGGTTGTCCGGCCCTCCCGTCGCGAGCGGGACCCTCGGCTGCGCAGCGTGTCGGTCGGGTGCGCTCTTGTCCCGTGCCATGAGGCGGCGCTCTGGCACCATGCGATGTGAGGTCCACCGAGGCCGTTACCGAGGGGGAAGTCGTGACCCAGGCATCACAGCCGCCGAACTCGTACCAGCGATGGGTCGCGCGACATGCCCGCGTGCTCTACTGCGTCACCGGCGGTGTCACGCTCCTCATGGCCGTTCGACTGGTGCGGGCCGTCTTCTGGGGCGGGGAAGGGGACGTCGTCACCCTCGGCCTGCTGACGGGCTCGTGGTCGCTGTTCACGGCGCAGGTGTGGCTGGTGTCGCGGACCGTAGCCAAGTACGAGAGGCAGGTGCGCAGCTCGTCGTAGGCGGGGGCACTCGTGGCGGAGGACAGGGCAAGGGTGGCATGTCCTGGGCGGAGACGTAGCCGCGTCTCGGTGACGTGGCCGCACATCCTGAGGGCCAGGCGGGGCTCCTCGGCCTCGAGGTTGCGTTCGAGCGCGGCCTCGAGCAGGCGGTGTCCGCGCCCGCTTTCCGGGCCGGCACGGCCCACCTCCCACGCGTGAAGAAGCGCCGGTTCTCCACGCCCGACCACCAGGTCGAGCCTTTGGAAAACCGGCGCTTCAGTCCCGAAAACAACACTAAAAGCAGAACAGGCGGTCACATCTGGGCTCGATCATGCCGTACACGCGTCCTATGTCGCTTAGCGTGGATCCGCCGTGCTCGGCGTGTTGCCGCTCGCGCCTCATCCGGTGCCTCGTGGGTGGTGCGCTCGCAACGAGGTCCGGGTGCCGACCCCGCGTCGGGCCGGACGTCTCGGGGTGTCGAGGCTGACAGGGTCGGGGAACGTCGAGGCACCGACCAGTCCTCCGAAGTTGCTATGCGCGACCACAGCCGCCCACTGGTGGGGGGCAACCCCGCGGCTAGCGAGCCGCAGTCGCGCTCAGCCACGCAGCGGTTCCTTGCATCGGCCTCGTCGGGGCCGTGATCGCCGCGGTCACCTCCTGGATGATGGCCCGCGTCGAAGCCGAACGGCAACGCTCTTCGCAGAGCAGCTGACGGGCTGTTCGGTACGGCGCGGGCTGCTCCCGGGGCAACGCTCGAAGGCCTGGCGGTGCTGATTGGTGTGGCCACCCTGCGGTACCGACGCGACCCGCTCGCTGCTGCCACCCCGGCGAACAGCCACCCCTGAGCAGGGAGCCCAAACGGCGGGTCGAGGCCACCCCCTACCGGCCCACGTAGCGTTGAAGAGGCAGGGGCTTCGAGGCGGCGGCGCCATCGCTGAGCCCCGCCCGCCTACTCGTCGAGAAGCTCCCTCAGCGCGGACACGGCAAGGGTGTCGCCGCCCTCGATGGCCGCCCGGTAGTGCTGCTCCGCGCCGGCTCGGTCGCCCCGCTCTTCGAGCAGGACGGCCAGGTTGTAGTGCGAGTGCGCGTCCCCGTGGGCGGCGCCGGCACGGTAGGCGGTCTCGGCGGCCTGCTCGTCACCGAGGACGTCGGCGTATAGGTTGCCCAGCGGCAGCATGCTCTCGACCTCACCCAGCTTCATCCCCCGCTCGAGGACCGCGCGGGCCTCCCCGATGCGGCCGGTGTCGACGAGCAGGTGCCCCAGGTCTGCGCGGGCGGACGGGAAGTGGTCCGCCCCGGCCCGCAGAGCCGGATCGAGCGCAGGGTCGAGCGAGGTGCACCACTGCCAGCACGCGACCACGGCGGCCGCGGTGTCATTACCTGCCGCGGCCGATCGTTGAGCGGCCTGCATCGCCGCGTCTCGGTCGCCCTGCTCGCGAAGGGCGAAGGCCAGCCCGAGAGCTCCGCCGCTGTCACCGGCTGCCTCCGCGGCTTCGTACGCGCGGATCTCGCCGACGAGGTCCCCGAGCTCGTGCAGGACCAGCCCGAGGTTCAGCCACGCGTCGCTCTCGCCGCGACCGAGTGCGACCTCGTAGGCGGCCACGGCCTCGAGCCATCGTTCTTGCTCGGCGAGGCAGTTGCCGAGGTTGAACGCGGCGGCCCCCGAGCCGCCGTCCGAGGCCTGACGGAAGCACTGCTCGGCATCGGGCAGCCGACCGACCTCGGCCAACTCGCATCCGAGGTTCACCAGCTCGGTCAGGTTGAGCGTCGCGGCAACGCTCAACCGCTCGTCCAGATCCGGGCTCACGCCCCTCACTTTGCCGCACCGACGCCTGGCTGCGCACGACGTTGCACCGCAAGGTGCGGGCCCCAGCCTGCGGACGCCCGTGCGCATTACCGGTGGCTACAGCGCGCGCTCCGCCCGCTCGCGTTGGTTGCCGCGGCCTACCGCTCCCGCAGACGCCGATACTGCTGGGCGTCCACGGGCAGCCTCACCACCCGGCGTGAGGAAATGCGTAACAGCTCAACCCAGCCCGGCCCGAACCCGTTCTTGCGGGCCCGGACCTGGCGAATGTCGGCCCACGCGATCCGCCTGTGCCAGAAGCCGCGGACGACCACCACCCCGTCGTCCGCGAGCAGCACACGCGAACGCACGTCCACGACGCCGAGGATGACGATCGCAAGGGCCACCCCCAGGTGCGAGAGCCGCAGCGCAGGATCGGTGCCGGCGGCTCCCGTAGGCCAGACAAACTGGGACGCGTAGATGCCGCCCCACACCAGGGCCGCGCCGACCCGCAGGAGCAGCCAGCGAGTCGGCATCCTCGGCATCGGAATGGGCACACCACCAACGTGCGGCGGCGAGCCGCCCGGTCACGTAGGCGGCGGCTTCCCTGTCATGCGCACATCATGCCCGAACGGGGCGCCGGCGCAGCGGACAACCCACGCACCTTCCTGGCGCCGTCTGGGTCTTCACGACCGCTCGACGGTGAGCGCCTGCGCCGCATGGAACGCCGCGCCCAAGCTGCCGACTTCGGGCAGGCGCGGCGCGACGGTCACTTCGCCGCCTCGACGGTACTGACATACGCCATGGCAGCTCGACCAGCGCAGCCCTCCCGGGGATCGTGCCGCCGCCCCACGGCGGCGCGGACACGGCGATCGCTCGGTAACAGGCACCTCGCGCACGGCGGCATGATCGGGCGGTTCTCCGACACAATCGCGGAGTGACACTGACCGGCGGCAAACTCGGTGCTTCCCGAGCCGTGATCGAGGCCACCACGTGGGAGTGGCCACTACATGGGCTGCGCCACCCGCCAGAGGCGGACGCCACAGGTTGGTACCTGTGGACGGGCGAGCTTCAAGGGCGTGCGGACTTCTTCCGCCCGTGGCACATGGCTCATGTGCTCGAACGCTGCCCCGCTCTGCAGTCTCTGCTGGAACTCCCTCCCGGGACGCGGTTCATCTACGCGCCTGACTTCACCGATACCTGGCGGGACGAGTCGCTGCTTGACGTGTGAGCGGTCGACGCCCATCGGCACGACCCGACTTACCGACAGCGGCATGAGCGAACATCTGTATTCGTCTTTCCGCTGTGGTGCCGGAGCCCGGGCGGGCTGCGATGTCGGGGTGGAGGTTAAAGGTTTGGTCAAGAAATATCGGGATTCTCGTCCTATTTCCGCATCTGCGGAGGATGGTGCGAACGACCAGCTGAGCCGCAGGGGGAGGCTGGTTCTCGCGAAGGGGCGTGTGATGAAGGCTTCCAGGTCGGTTCAGGTGCAGGGGGCGAAGCCGCGCGGGGCGCGGCTGGTCGCGGCGGGGGTGGTCGGGGCGCTGGTCGCAGCCGGGCTCGGGGCCGTGGTCGCTGCTCCGGCGCAGGCGGCCGGGGTCGCGCCGTTGCCGGTCGGTCCGCGTCCGAACGCGACCCGGGTGGAGTTCCGGGCGGCCGAGCGGGTCAGCGCCAGCGTGGACGTCGGCACCGGAAACCTGCTGGTCACCACCACGGACCTGACCCTGCCCGGGGTCGACCAGGACGTCCAGCTCGGGCTGGACTTCAACAGCCTGCTGCTCGGCGCCGGGTCTGCGCTGCCGGCCGGCGCGGCCGGCAAGGGCTTCGCGACCCGGCTCGGGCAGGACACCAAGCTCGTCGCGAACACCGACGGCACCGTGCTGTACCTGGCCCCGGGCGGCCTCGAGGGCCTGTACACCCCGATCACCGGCACCAGCGGCTACACCACCCCGGCTGGGTTCAAGAACACCCTGACCAAGACCGGCACGACCGGCTGGACCCTGTCCGACCACGCCACGAAGGCGGTCTCGACGTTCACCGCGTCCGGGGCACTGAGCAAGGTCACCGACCGCAGCGGCAACGCCACCACGGTCACCGCCTCCTCGATCACGGCCACCCGCGGCGGAGGCAACGCGCGCAAGGCAACCCTGGCCTTCACCGGTGGGCTGTTGACCTCGATCACGCAGGCCTCGGACGCCGCCGGCTCCCGGACCGTGACCTACGGCTACGACACGGTCAACCAGCACCTGACCTCGATCACCGACACCGCCGGCGGCGTGACGACCTTCGGCTGGGACGCCGCGGGGAACCTGACCTCGATCGACGACCCATCAACCACCGTCCTGAACATCGCCTACGACAGCTCCCGCCGGGTCACCGCGGTGGAGAAGGGCCCAGCGACCGGGACCCGGTCGATCACCCGGTTCAGCTACCCGAGCAGCACCCAGACGCAGGTCGCCAGCCCGAACACCGACCAGACCCAGCCGGTGTCCGCGGTCCCGCACGTCACGTACACGCTGGACGGCACCGACCGGGTCACCCAGGCCGTCGACGAGCTCGGCCGGACCCGCAAGACCAGCTACACCCCGATGGCCGACATCGCCTCGGCCACCTCCCCGGCCGGGGCGGTCACCAGCGCCGCCTACGGCGCGAACAGCGGGGAGTCGCTGACCAAGGTCACCGCCCCCACCGGGGCCACCGCCTCCTTGTCGTACACCTCCGGGTCGGTCAACCCGTACGCCCCGACCGGCGGCACCGACGCCCAGGGCAACGCCGCCGTGATCGGCTACGACGGCGCCGGGAACCCGACCTCGACCACCAACTCGGGCACCGGCGCGGTCGCCAAGGTCAGCTACCGGGCCGCCGGCACCGCCGGCGCCGGGACGCTGGCCACCTCCACCGACCCCGCCGGGAAGGTCACCAGCTACGGCATCGACACGGCCACCAACCAGATCACCTCGATCACCCCACCGGCCGGGTCCGGGCTCGGGGCCACCGCCCTGGCCTGGGACGGGTACGGCCGGCTCCAGAGCGTCACCGACGGCCGCGGCGTCACCACCACGTACACGTACACCGGCGTCGACCAGATCGACACCATCGCCTACTCCGACACCACGCCGTCGATCAGCTACACGTACAACAACTCCAGCCAGGTCCAGACCCGCACCGACGGCAACGGCACCGTCACCTTCACCTACAACGCCCACGACAACCTGATCGGCCGCTCCGCCACCACCGGCGGCGGCTCGCTGAGCTGGGACTACGACCTGGCCGGGAACCTCACCGGGGAGACCACCACCCGCGGCACCACCGCCTACACCTACGACGACGCCAACCAGCTGACCTCGATGACCCCGCCCGGCTCGGCCACCACCCGGTTCGGCTACAACGCTGACGGGCCGCGCGCCGACACCTGGTGGAAGGCCAACGCCGACCACAGCACGTTCATGGCGCACACCCACACCGACTACGACAGTACGGGCCGGATCGCCGGGACCTGGACCTCCCGCAACAGCTCGGACACCACCAAGGTGTTCGACACCACCTACTGCTACGTCACCGTTGCGGCCGGGGCGCCCTGCCCGGTCTCGACCACAACGTCGAACCCGACCAAGGGCCTGATCCAGTGGTCCCAGGACAACCTCACCGCCGCCCGCTCCGTCTACAGCTACGACGCCGCGAACCGGCTCACCGGCGTCACCAACTACGCCGGGCACACCTACGGCTACACCTACGACGCCAACGGCAACCGCAAGACCGTCACCCGCGACGGCGTGCAGACCCAGTCGCTGACCTTCAACACCGGCAACCAGATCACCACCGCCGGATACGGTTACGACATGGCCGGCAACACCACCACCGCCCCCGCCGCCGGCACCCTGACCTACAACGGCCCCGGGCAGATGACCACCCAGCACAACACCACCACCGACACCACCTACGAGTACGCCGGCCCCGGCCAGAACGAGCTGGTCACCCGCAAGGTCACCGGCGGCGACACCACCAAGTACGTCTACGGCCGCAACACCAAGCACGGTGTCCCCGGGATCGACATCATCATCGTCAACGGCGCCAAGACCTACCTCGACACCGACCCCGACGGCACGCCGCTGGGGATGGAGCTGCCCACCGGGCAGAAGGGCTACTTCGTCCTCGACGGCCTCGGCACCGTCGTCGGCATCGTCGACGGCCAGGGCACCACCCAAGCCACCTACAGCTACGACCCCTACGGCACCATCACCGCCGCCACCGGGACCGGCGCCCTCGTCGACGCCAACCCCTACCGGCACACCACCGGCCTGTACGACCCCGCCACCGGCTACACCAAACACGGCACCCGGTGGAACGACACCACCACCGGCCGCTGGACCACCACCGACCCCATCACCCGCCTCAACGATCCCGACCAAGCCAACCCCTACACCTACGCCGCCGACAACCCCATCAACTACAACGACCCCACTGGGCAGAGCGCCGCTTCGGATGCTCTCTTTGTGGGGTTTGGGGCATTGTTCGTTGGATTCGCTGTATTTAGTCTTGTAACTCTACCGGCGACGGCCACTGTTGCAGCCGCTGTCGTGGCGGGCTCGAACTTCACCTTCTCGGCTGGAATCTTTGCTGCTTCGGTTGGATGCGTGTTCTCAGATGAGTGCTAAAAAGCGCGTGAGGGATCCGGGCTTCAGAGGCTGGGTGTTGATCGCGGGCGCCGAGTGCTTCTCCGGGGTCTTGGCCTTCCTGCTGTTGCCGGCCCCGGGCCGGTATCTGCTGGGCGGCCTCGCCGTACTCCTCATTGCGCAAGCGTTGATGAGGTCGGTGGCGGCGAGAAAGGAAGGCCGCTAGCCTCGCCTCGGTCCCGAGTCGCAGCGCCACTTGCTTGGTGGCCGGGTCGCGGCGCCGGTCAACGGTGTGACCGCGCGCTCGTGAAGGTCTTCCGAGTACTTCCTCGGTGCTGCCATGGCCCCTATCCTTCGTGAAATGAAAGCCTCCATCAGACCCCGTTTGGGATACCGGGCCGCCGACTCAGAACGCGGCATCTCGCCCCGAGTGCCGGCTCTGCTGAGGGCAGATTGACGCACCGTCAGCGGCAGGATCGCAACGTCCGACCATCGGCAAGACAGGGAGACTGCTTCCACCTTCCATGGGCGCGCGGATGGCGACTATACAGAGCGGGTCCGCCTCCGTCCGTGCCTGCGGTGAGTGCACGCGTCGACGGGTGGTCGCGAGGAGCGGCACCGTAACCACCACGGCCGCCGCTGCCGGTCTCAGGACTGGTCGACCTCGCCGTCGCCGCGTCGACGGTGTGCGTCCTCGACGGCCGGCGGCGCACTGTCTCCGCTCACGCGACGCAGGTGGCGTCGCCGTAGACCATGTTTGTCTGCGCTGTCAGCAGGAAGGAGCAGTGCAGGCCGGGCATGAGGTCGCGGTACTCCCACGCCTGGCCGAGGGCGCAGCGTCGCAACATGTCGTACAGCGCGATCAGCAGGTCGGGCGTCAGCATGCGCAGCATGAAATCCTCGAACTCGTCATGGTTCGGGGGCTCGGGCGGCAGCTGGTCGCCGCCGGTCATGGCGGCGTAGTTCTCGCAGATGGCCCGCCAGGTACTCTTGACCCTGAGCTCATGCAGTAGCCGTGGGGTTGAGCCGGCTGCTCGCTGCCCAACGAGTAGGCCCCAGAGCAGCGTCGCCGGGAAGCCGAACTTGCGCCCGCAGGTGAGTGGAGCGTCCACGGCCGCCTGGATCACCCCTCCCATCGTGTAGGTGGTCTCGAACAGGAACACCTGGGTGATCTGCTCGTACACCGGGACAGTGCTGGCGCCGGAGCGGTCGTTGCGGGTGGTCTCAGGGTCGTGCGGCATGTGCGTGTCCTTCAGGTTCGGGGGCGTCGGCGGAGCCGGCGCGTACAGAAGCTCGGTGGGGCGGGAAGCCCCCGAGCAGGGTGGGACAGGACGACCGAGGCCGGTGCCTGGAACTGCGACCCCAGGTAGCCAGGTGTTCGGACGTATCGGGTCGCGACAACCCCTGCTCGAAGGCCGCACTCGCAGTCTGCTTTGCAGCGCGCCCGGGGCACATCATCAAAAATCGGTATTTTTAGCTCCTCAAAACCCGGTAGACCCACGACGCGAAACGTCCGGCCAACCCGCCGGGCCGACCCCGCCGCGCCGTCCCCGTGGCCACCGACCGTGGCGACCGACCCAGTGGCACTCCACCCGTGGACCGCCCTCATCGAGGGTTCAGGGACGCTCGATCCGCACGACCGTGGTCGCGTACCGGACGGTCTGGTGCGGGCTGCCGTCGAGGTGTAGGCGCAGGGTCAGGGGTTCACCTACTTCGGCGTGGATCACCTCGAGCAGTTGTTGGGGGCGTCCGTCCCCGCGCAAGGGCCAGCCTGCTGCGGGCTTGCGGGTTGCGGTGCGGGCATCCAAGTCGACGAGGTACTCGCTGTTCTCCGTCAGGACGCGCCAGCGGCCGCTCGTCCCGATGTGCGTGTAGAACTCCTCGAAGGCTGGTGTGGGTGCAGCAGTGCTCGGATCGGCCGCTTCCGCGCCGCCAGCCGTGTCCGGCCCGTGCAGACCTCTGCTTTCCAGTCCGAGGATCGCCCGAATGGTGGAGGAGCGGCGGAAGTGCTGCCAGAGGTCTGGTGCCGTCGGGTCGTCGCACCACACGAGCAGGTGTCCCCCTCGCTTTGGGTAGACCTCGATGGCGGAGTACACGACGGACGTGTAGTCGAGGGGGAATCTGGAGCCGTGGGGGCCTGGCCGGCGTTGGTAGCGGTGCCGGTCGAGGTCCAGGACGTGCGTGGTGTGGGTGGAGAGGACGAACCAGGTGCCCCGGCCGTCGGGGGTGAGCTCCTCGACGCCGGGGAGCTCGCAGGTCTCAGCGGGGTCCTGTGCGGGTGGTATTTCGCCGGTGACATTCTCGGTCTTCGCGGGCTGACCGCTCGCCGGACGGCGCGAGGCGGGTTGGCCGGTGGGGTCGGCATGGTTCATGGGATGAGTCCCTTCGGGTGCAGACGTTCGTAGTTGAGGCTCTGCCTGCGGGCCGGTCTCCGGTGTCGTCGCCTCCGCGGAGACGGAAGTACCGCCACAGTTCAAGCGCCGACGAGGCATCGAGCGCGCAGGCGAACTTGTCGCTGCCCCTGCGACGTGTGGGCCGCGGGCCCGGGGGCGTCAGCCCTTTTGGTGCCGACGCTCCGTGGTCCTGGTGGAAGCGAAGCCGTCACCGACGGGGCGCGGATCGCTGGCGCGTCTCCGGGTGACGACGCGGCGGCGTTTCCGGGCGTCACTGACTGCGGCGGCTCTGGCTTCGGTGAGGGCGTTGTTGAGCAGGCCGAAGCAGTAGACGTCAACGAGGCCGCGGCGCCAGCCCAGGCTCATGGCGCGGTCGCAGATCAGGGTGCGCTTGAGGTTGGAGTGGAAGTTCTCGGCGTCGTTGCGTAGGCCGCTGAGGGGGTCGAAGTCCGGGTCGGTCTCGGGGATCACGCGCAGGTTCTGGGGCCGGCGCGGGTCGCCGGTGGCTTCGGCGTGCGGGCTGAGCCAGACAGTGAACGGCTCAGCGGCGCAGGGGACGTGGTAGCCGATGTTGAAGTGGTAGCTGCCGTTGGTGCGGCGGAAGCGTTTGACGGCGCCGCGACTGAGCTCGGCCAGGACCACGGGGTCCCCGGTCTCGTCGAGGCCTACCTCGACGACGCGCCCGCCGATCGTCGCGATCTGGTGCGCGCACCCTTCGACCGCCCCGACGGGGGCATGCCGGATGGTCCCGAGCGGGTAGGAGCGGGTGCGGCGGCCGGCGTCGTTGAGCACCAGCGTCGCCGAGTCGGTGTCGCCGGCGGTGGAGCTGGTGGGCTGCTTGGCCAGGAGCAGGTACCCGTAGCGGGTCATGACCTGGTCGATGTGGACGCCGTTCATGGCCCCGTCGTAGACCACGACCTGGATCCCGTCGCCGGCCGCGGCATGTACCCGGGAGAGCACGCGGATGGCGGTCGCGGCCTCGGCGCCGGGGACGGGGATGTGCGCGGCGGCGAGGACGACGCGCTGGTAGAGCTCGGGTCCTCGGGCGTGCCAGCACACGTAGCCGTGGGTCTGGACGGGCCCGAGCTGGCCGTGGTGCAGCTGCAGGTCGGGGTCGAACCGTCCGGGCGGGTGGTCGAGCAGCTCCTTGGTGCGCGGGTGGGGGTAGGCGATGTGGGTGCTGCCGTCGGCCTCGGTGACCGTGACGGCTTCCGGGGGCCGGTAGATCGGCCGGATGAGGGTGCCGTCGCCGTAGGCGCACCGGGACGGGTCGGGGTGGGTGAAGCTGCCGGGGCCGGCCGGCAGCAGCAGCCCGATGCGGTGCGCGGTGTCCACGGCCAGCTCAGGGAAGACCCGGTCCAGCACGGCCAGGCCCTCGTCGGTGGCCAGACGCTGGTCGCGCAGCCAGCGCCAGTGGCCCCAGACGGGTGGCCGCAGCCCGGGGGGCGGGGCGTCGATCCCGGAGTCGGCGAGGCCCTGCTCGAGCTGGGCCCGGATCATCAGCCAGGTGGCGCGGTCCTGCAGGTCCACCTGGACGCGAATGCCCGAGCGCAGCACCCGGGCTAGGACGCCGTACGCCAAGACGACGTAGAGGGGGTTGGTCGGCGTGCGCCCGACGAGGCGCTCGTACTCCAGGGCAGCGGCGAGCCGGTACAGCGTCGGGGAGGCGGTGACCGCGCGGATCCGCGCGAGGGTCGAGGCGTGCTTCTCGCTCACGGGAGCCTCCAAGTGATCGCGAGGTCCTCAGCGACCTGGTCCAGCTTGCGGGCGCCCATCCGCCGGGCGACCTGCTCGATCGGCATGCCCCCGTCGTAGAGCGTCCGCCCCGCCCAATTCCGCAGCGACGCCGGTCGCACGTCCGGCTCGGTGGACAGGCCCGCCAGCTCGAGGACCGCGCCAAGGGCGCTGCACACGGCCGCTTGGGCCTTCGCCTGCCCGGCGGGTGCCGCCCCGCGGTACGCCAAGGGCGTGGCGGCGGGCGCGTGGTGCGAACGGAGCACCTGGACCTGGCGGCTGACGATGCTGGCACCCCACTCGGTCAGCTCCCCCAACCGCGAGTCGTGCCGGCGCGTGCCGGGCAGGTGCACCCAACGCGGCTGGTCCGGGTCATCGAGGTCGGCGAGGCGGACCGCGGAGATCTCGGATGAGACCGCGGTGGCCTCACCGAGCGCCCATGCGACGGCCCGCTGCAGGGAAGCGGCTCCCGCCTCCCCCAGTCGCGCCGAGGCCCGGCACAAGGTGACCTCGACGTCCGTGAGCGGACGCGCCGAAGTGCTGGACCGGGTCGGCAGAACGAGGTCCAGCGTGGGGTCACCATCGCCGATACCGAGCTCGCGCCACGTGCGGAACAGCATCCGCAGCGCGGTCCGGCGCGCGTGCTGGGTGGTGAGCTCCGGCGCCTGCCCGCCCGCGGTGTGCGCAAAGACGAACCCTCGACAGTGCTCCACCGTGATCTCCCGGACGTCGCAGACCCCCTGAACTGTGAGCCGCCGGGCGAACCGGTGCACCGTCTCACCGACCCGGGCGAGCGTCTGCTGAGTGAACTCGGCGCTCACCTCCCACCGCGCCTGCGCCGCCTCGACGGCCCCACCGACATCCCACACGCCCGACGGTGCCGACCTTGGAGGCCCGGTACGGCGCCCCCTCCGGCCGGGGTCATCGTCGAAGACCACCTCAGCAGCTCCCAACGGCGCTGTGTTCCGCCGGCGCCGCTCGGCTGCCTTCACCCGTCCGCTGTCGGGTGGCTCGCCGCCAGGTAGCCCTGAGACCGATGCTCGCTGGGTCGCGGTGTCCTCGTGTGCCCGACGGTCCTCCGGTTCACGGACCGCGGCGCCCGTTCGTCGTGCCATGGCGCGCCTCCTCCCACCGACGGTAGGAGCGGCTCCCCGCAGCTGCCAGCCCACCACAGCCACGAGAACGCACGCAGGCGCACACCGGAACGCGGCGCGAGAACATCCCTGCTCGCCAAGCTCGACGAGGTGATTGCGCTCGATGACGCACGGTGCACAGGTACGTGCGTCAGCCCGGGCCTCGAAAGCGACGGCCAGTCTGCGAGAAAGCAGCTGGCTCCGACCGTGAGAGAGCGGGCAGACCCGCACCTTGAGAACTCCACAGCGAAACGACCGACGACCGTCGTGAACATGACGGTCGACGACACGACCCCGAGCCGACCAAGGAGGTGACCAGCCACCGGCTCGAAGACGGTGACGACCGCCACACGCGGCGAAACCTTCCCCAACGTCACACGACCACCCACCGCGAGCCAAGGAGGTGAAATGCCGCTCGCGGTCCTGCGGGGGCTGTCCCTGTCTGGACGTGGCCCCCGAATAGCACGGCTCGCGCCACACCTGGCTTTCGCACCTCGACGAGGGGCCCGCCGCCTCGACGCCGATATCCCGGGCCGACGGTCGCCCCAGATGATGCGGCGGGGGCGTGCTCGGCCAGTCTGTCAGCCGCCGCCAGAAACACAGCGCACCAGGGCCCCAGGGAGCACCGCCGCGACCAAAGGCGTCCGCGGGGCCGGGTCGTTTGACGGCCCCGAGCACGGCCAGCGAGGGCCGAGCAGGGTCGGGCCGCCAGCCGATGCTAGGCCGCGTTCAACACCGGGACGCCCTTCGGGACTGTCGCCTTCCCGCCGGTGAGCACGTTGGAGAGCGGCGGGGGGGACGCAGTCGTCGTGTGGCCGACTGATCAGCGGGGCGCAAGGTGGACGCTAGAGCGGCTGGAGGTGGTCTGGCGGCTTGCCGGGGTAGACCCCTCTGCGAGGAGGCGGCTCCCTCGTCGCCGCCGCGACCGCCTGCCACGAACGGACCCGGGAAAGGGACTGCGCTGTGCCGCCTCGGCGCCTGATGGATCAGTCTTCGTCTGCGGCCGCGACACCCTCCGCCGATCCTTGGATCATCTCCAGCGCTGGGCGGTACATGAAGGGGACCCAGAAGTCGCTCAGTCGCGGCTCGAAGAAGCCGATGATCACGAGTTGCTCGGCGGTCTTCGCGGCCTCGGCCTCATTGATGCCCCACGCCGCCGCCAGACTTGCAACGTTCTGCCGCGTCTTCTGGCCCTCCAGCCTCTCGATGTACGGCCTCAGGGTCGGGTGCTCGGCATACAGCGTCTGCGTCAGTCGGGCCTTCGATACCGTCGGCAGTGCCTCCTTGAACGCCTGTCGGTCGAACACCGCGCCCCCCTCGGGCGCGGCCTGGCCGGTTTCGAAGCGGTTGAGTTGGCTGTTTCGCGTCTCCGACAGGAGGTGGATGAGTTCGCGAGGCGCGTTCTGCCCGGTCCCGTCCTTGGTCCGCGAGAGACACCAGTCGATCGTCGCGAGCTTCTTGCTGCCCCGGTCGACCTGCGGCGGAAACACTCGGTAGAAGAACTCCCGCTGGCGGTCTATGTGCGACAGAACCTCCGCCTCGTCCACCCCGTAGTGCTCCCGCAGTGCGGCACTCCGGAGGAGGCGTTGCACCGCGAGGCGCAACAAGGTGTTTTCGTTCCAGTCGATGGCCAGGTCGCGAGTGATGTGGCTAGCCTCGCGGAAGCCTTTCCTTGTGATCGCCTCCCAGATGTCCGACCGGAGGAAGATCTTCAGGTGGACCTTGTTCCGTGGCTCCAAGTCGCGGTAGACGCGAAACAGCGCCCGGAGCGCGTTGGCCTCGAGATCGGGAGATTCGGCGAACGCGATGTCCAGCCGGTCCAGCAGGATCCACATGGAGGTGCCAGCGTCGCCCAGCGCCTGCTGGGCGAGATCGAAGAGTTCGTCAACGAAGAGCGCGCCGGACTGCCGCTCCTCGGCGGTGGGCTCGGCGAACGTGATCTTCGGGACCACCATGGGGTAGCCGGTTGCCGGGTCGACCGTCATCGCCGCCTCGACCGAGGCGGGGCGGAAGAGTCGCTTCACGTAGTCCATCGCCAGGCGCACGAGTTGGCGACGGGGTGCCGCGCTCGGGGGGAGCAGGTTCGCGTCAGCCAGTTTCGCGAGGAGGCGGTTCGCTGCGTCGCCCTTGAGGTCATACTCCGCCAGGCTCTGGGCGATGATCGTCAGGAAGTAGATCTTCCAAAGGCCGACGAACTCGGCCTCTGTCGTCGGTGGAGCCGTCTCGACCTCGGCGAACGCGGTTCCACCGCTTGGGTTCTCGGCCGTCGCGAGGAGAATGCCGCGGTCGAAGAAGTCGCTCTCTCGCGACATCAGCATCGAGTAGATCGCGCTCTTGCCGCCGCCCTTGGGCGCGAAGATCACGTCCGCTTCGCCCTGGTACACCTTGCGCCAGTTCTCGGTCTCCACGAAGTAGGTCGAGAGATCGTCTCGCTCGTCCTCCGCGATGCGCGACCCCATCGTGATCGACTGCACCACTTGCTGCGGGTCCATCCCACCCCTCCCCCTATGACCGGTCTCGCCCAGACAAGTCATACCAGAGTGCCCCAACAGCCCGGCTCGCCTGAGGTTGCGTGAGCCCATGCGCGCGCCTTCAGGCCGCCGGCTGGTCCGCGTCCTACCCTCGGGGAGTGCCTGACGCCCCGGCTTTGGTGCCCTACGCCGCCCTCGTGATGTCAGCCCTGTCCTTGGTCGTCTCCACCCTCGCCTTCCGGGCGGGTGGGCCCCGTCTGAGCCTGAGGATGGAGCGCGCTTCCAGCCGCTCCCCTGAGATCCCGTTCCCGTCAGGCGCGCCGGTGCGCCTGGCGGTGGTCAACGCCGGACGCGCCGCCGTCACCATCGAGTCGTTCGCCCTGACACCCTACGGGTCGCGCCGGCCGGCCGTGATCGTCAGGGGCGCTCATGGGCCCGCGCTGCCTCACCGCCTCGAGGCGCACGCCAGCGACAGTTGGTACGTGGACGCTCTGCCAGCCGCGCGCGACTACGACGCCAGGCTCCGCGCTGGTCTGCGACCCTGGTCCTCGTGGCCCTCGCACTTCAGGTTCACGGTCCAAGCAGGGAACGGCAAGAGGGCCCACGCCAAGGAGCAACTCGACGCTCTGCGCGTGATCGCCGACGCCCAGCCCCCGCCGTAGGGCGGTCGCACCGGGCCCGGCCGAGTTCGATTCGGCGGCTCGAAGGACGACGGCTGGTACTCGGCCGTGGACATCTCCGCTGCGCGCGCGCCGGGCCGTCAGCTCAAGGGGCGCCCTGAGCTCTGGCCGGGTGCGGCATACTGACGCGTGGGGTCGCATCGGTCGGTACTACACCACTGTTGTTCCGACCAAAGTTGCGAGGGAAGTTGCATTCAAACTCCCCACCCCCCGGGCCTCTGGGGGGTCGGGACATTAGTTCTGACCTGCCACCATCGGACAAGTGCGCTCCCCCACCGGACGTAGTTGAGAACGCGACCTCACCGAGCGCGGAACGCGAAACCCACCGCGTCGGATGGCACCTGCTGAACGGCTGGCTAGGGCCGAAGCGAAAGGCGCGGCTCTGCAGGTTCAGGCATAGCCCTCAGCCGTCGCACAGGTCCGAACCCCGAGGAACCCACCCAACACCCGCCCGCGCCTGCCGCCCGCATGGTGCAATGTCGGGATCAGGTCTGCACGCTGACGGCAGTCCTCGGGATCCGAGTTCAGGGGAGGCGTGACCCATGACGGACGGCTACCGGATCGAGTTGTTCGACGCGGAGGGGACGAACCCGCGACTGCGCTGGTTTCCGCCCGAGGGCGAGATGGCTGAACGGCGCCTGACCCGCAAGGACATCGACGAGTTCGTAGATCGTGTCGCGAACGAGTACTCCGCCTACTCGCCCGTGCTGACGCAGCTCGGTGCGGACTTGTACAACTGGCTGGACGGACCGACCGAGCGGTGGCTGCAAAAAGCGCTATCCGACCACAAACCGATGACGCTCCACATTGACGCGCAGGAACGCCTCCGGGAACTGCCGTGGGAGCTGATGTTCGACGACTCCTTCTTGACGATCCACCCGACGCGACCCGTTGCGCCGGTTCGTGCCGTCTCGGCTAGGCAGGCAACCCGGCCGGACCCAGCAAACCGCGCCCTCCGGGTCCTGTTCATGGCGGCCTCCCCCGTGGGTGTCGAGCCGGTCCTGGACTTCGAGCAGGAGGAGGGCGTCATCCTGGCCGCCGCTGCCGGGCGCGTCGAGGTGGTCGTGGAGG
Source organism: Terrabacter sp. 2YAF2 (assembly GCF_052114705.1). Classification (NCBI taxonomy): domain Bacteria; kingdom Bacillati; phylum Actinomycetota; class Actinomycetes; order Micrococcales; family Intrasporangiaceae; genus Terrabacter; species Terrabacter sp. 2YAF2. Next base: position 20,606 of record NZ_JBFRFG010000017.1, on the reverse strand, counting down.
AGAGCGGCTCCCTCGCCGGGCTTGGCGCGATGCTGTCCTGGTTCGGTCCTGACTACTTCGACGTGCTCCACCTCAGCGGTCACGGATACATCACCCCGGCCGGGCCCCGATTTGTCATGGAGGCCGCCGACGGCAGCCAGTCCGACCACAGCGCGGAACAGATCGGCGCGGCCATCGAGGGCCGCTGGCCGGGGTTGCTGTTCGTGTCTGGCTGTTACACGGCCGCAGCGCAGAAGGACGGCGTCGTGGCCTCGATGGCTGAGTCGCTCGTCGACGCCGGCGCCCCCTCCGTCCTAGGGTGGGCCCTACCCGTGGGAGACTCGGCCGCAAGCGATCTCGCCGCGTCCCTGTACGGTCGGCTCGCCGACGGCGGCCCGATCGACCACGCTGTGACGCTGGCCCGACGGGCCTTGTTCGATGCCAACAGTCAGGACTGGCACCTGCTGCGACTGTGCGCGGACCGCACCCCGCTCGGGTCACTCGTGACGGCCCCCGGCACCAAGGGACGAGTCCGCCTGCGAACGCGTGCCAGCAGCACCCTGTTCCTGGACGCCGAAGGGCAGGTCAAGGTCGCCGACCGCGCCAGCTTCGTGGGCCGCCGGCGCGAGCTGCAGAAGCTGCTGAGGGAGCTTCGGCCCGACGATCCGACCGAGGGTCCCCAGCTCGCGCTGTTGCACGGTATGGGCGGGCTGGGCAAGAGCACCCTCGCCGCACGGCTGCTGGAGCGGATGCGGACCAGCCACGACCAGAGCGCCGTCTGGGTCGGACGCATCGACGAGCAAGAGGTCGTGTCGCTGACGCGGCGCCTCAACTTGGGCGACCCCGACATCGACCAGCGGGTCAACGAGCTGCTCGGCCGGGAGAACGTCACCCTGGCGGACCGGCTGCGGTACGTCCTGGACGGGCCACTGGCGGACACCCCCTGCGTGTTCGTGTTCGACGACTTCGAGGACGGCAACCTGGAGTCCGACGGGCACGGCGCCTACCGCTGCCGCGCCGAGGCCCTCGAGGTGCTGCGCGGCTTCGCCACAGCTATCGCTCGCACCGGCAGCGCCAGCCGCGTCGTGGTGACCAGCCGATACGACTTCCCCCTCCCGACCGAAGTCAAGGCCATGCGGCTGCCCGTCCTCCAGCTGCAAGGCAACGACCTCGACAAGAAACTGCGTACGCTCGAGCAACTCGCACCCACCAGTCCGTTGGAAGCCGCAGTCAAGGATCGGGCGATCACAGCCGCAGCGGGCATCCCCCGGCTGCTCGAGCGACTCGACAGCCTGCTCAGCACTGACCCGGGCGGCCTGGAAGCGCTGTTCACCTCCATCGAGGCGAAAGAGGTCGAGTACCGCGAAGAGCTGCTCCTGCACCGACTGCTCGACGAGCAGTCCGAAGAGGTGCGGCACGCCATCTCCCTGGCCGCTGTGTACGAGATCGCGGTCCCCCTGGATGCGATCCTCGCGCTCAGCCCCGACGAACCGATCAAGGCCGAGATCGAGTCCGCGGTCTCTGTCGGTCTGCTTCAGGCCGGCCTACACCCGAGCACCGGCGAACTGCGTTACCTCGTCTCCCCGCTGGTACGGCCACTGCTGGCGAAGACGCTCGAACGGCTCACCGATGACGAGCTCCTGCAGGCCCAGGAACGTGGAGCCCGGTTCCTCTACGAGCTGTGGGTCGAACCCGAAAGCGCGTAGGACCATGGCCAGCGAGGTCGAGATGCTCGAGGTGTTCCGGCTCGCCGAGGCCGCCCGTGTGGGGGACGTGGTCCGCGGGGTCGGCGACCGGCTGGCCGGGCGCTGGCTGTCCGTCTCCAGGTTCCGGGACGTGGCCGGGCTGACCGGCCGCTCGCTCCGAATCCAGACCAGTGCGCTCACGCTGGTGCAGGCGGGCAGGGCCGGCACGATCCTGGGGGAGCTGTCCGCGGCGCTGCGCCGCTTCGAGCAGGCCCTGCCGCTCCAGCGGGAGGTCGGCGACCGCGCCGGCGAAGCCGCCACCTTGAACAACATCGGGCTCGTCCACGACCGCGGCGGCGACGGCGACACCGCCCTGCACTCCTACGAGCAGGCCCTGCCGCTCCAGCGGGAGGTCGGCGACCGCGCCGGCGAAGCCGCCACGTTGAACGGTATCGGCAGCGTCCACCACAGCCGCGGCGACCTCGACACCGCCCTGCGCCACTTCGAGCAGGCGCTGCCGATCCGAGGGGAGGTCGGCGACCGCCCCGGGGAGGCCACCACCTTGAACAACATCGGCAGCGTCCACGACATCCGCGGCGAAGGGGACACCGCCCTGCGCCACTGCGAGCAGGCGCTGCCGATCCAGCGGGAGGTCGGCGACCGCGCCGGCGAGGCCGCCACCTTGAACAACATCGGGCTCGTCCACGACCGCGGCGGCGACGGCGACACCGCCCTGCACTACTACGAGCAGGCGCTGCCGATCCGAGGGGAGGTCGGCGACCGCGCCGGCGAGGCCACCACCTTGAACAACATCGGCAGCGTCCACGACCACCGCGGCGAAGGGGACACCGCCCTGCACTACTACGAGCAGGCGCTGCCGATCCAGCGGGAGGTCAGCGACCGCGCCGGTGAGGCGGTGACACGATTCAACATCGCCATGGTTCTTCGCGGTCGTGGCCGACTCGAGCAGGCGATCGGCGAGCTGGAGCAGGTGGTGGAGCTCGACCGGGCGATGCAGCACCCTGACCTGGCCTCTGACACCGCGATGCTGAACGAGGTCCGCGCCGAGTTCGCGCAACAGCAGCGGCGGGGGCACACCGGTGGCCAGTGAGGTGGAGCTGCTCGAGGTGTTCCGGCTCGCCGAGGCCGCCCGCGTGGGGGACGTGGTGCGCGGGGTCGGTGACCGACTGGCTGGGCGCTGGCTGTCTGTGTCCAGGTTCCGGGACGTGGCCGGGCTGACCGCCCGCTCGCTGCGAATCCAGACCAGTGCGCGGACCCTCAATCAGGCGGGCAGGGCCAGCGCGACCTTGGGGGACCTGGCCGCGGCGCTGCGGCACTACGAGCAGGCGCTGTCGATCCGGCGGGAGGTCGGCGACCGCGCCGGCGAGGCCGCCATGTTGAACAACATCGGCGACATCCACCGCCGCCGCGGCGACGGCGACGCCGCCCTGCGCTACTTCGAGCAGGCGCTAGCCATCGCGCGGGAGGTCGGCGACCGCGCCGGGGAGGCCACCACCTTGAGCAACATCGGCATGGTCCACCACAGCCGCGGCGACCTCGAGACCGCCCTGCACTACTTCGAGCGGGCCATGCCGATCCAGCAGGGGCTCGGCGACCGCCCCGGCGAAGCCACCACCTTGAACAACATCGGCATGGTCCACCACAGCCGCGGCGACCTCGACACCGCCCTGCGCTACTTCGAGCAGGCCCTGCCGATCCAGCGGGAGGTCGGCGACCGCGCCGGCGAGGCGGCCACCTTGAACAACATCGGCGGCGCCCACGACATCCGCGGTGACGGCGACACCGCCCTGCGCCACTTCGAGCAGGCCCTGCCGATCCGGCGGGAGGTCGGCGACCGCGCCGGCGAGGCCGCCACCTTGAACAACATCGGGCTCGTCCACGACCGCGGCGGCGACGGCGACACCGCCCTGCACTACTACGAGCAGGCGCTGCCGATCCGGCGGGAGGTCGGCGACCGCACCGGCGAGGCCACCACCTTGACCAACATCGGCGGCGTCCACCACCGCCGCGGCGAAGGGGACACCGCCCTGCGCTACTTCGAGCAGGCGCTGCCGATCCAGCGGGAGGTCGGCGACCGCGCAGGCGAGGCCACCACCTTAAGCAACATCGGTGGCGTCCACCACCGGCGCGGCGACGGCGACACCGCCCTGCGCTTCTACGAGAAGGCGCTGTCGATCCGGCGCGAGGTCGCCGACCGCGCCGGTGAGGCGGTGACGCGGTACAACATCGCCATGGTTCTTCATGATCGTGGCCGACTCGAGCAGGCGATCGGCGAGCTGGAGCAGGTCGTGGAGCTCGACCGGGCGATGCAGCACCCTGACCTGGCCTCTGACACCGCGATGCTGATCAAGGTCCGGGCCGAGCTCACCAAGCTCGCCAATCTCACCGAGCAGCAGCGGGGGCCCGCCGGTGGGCAGTGAGGTGGAGCTGCTCGAGGTGTTCCGGCTCGCCGAGGCCGCCCGCACGAGGGACGTGGTCCGCGCGGTCGGTGACCGGCTGGCCGGGCGCTGGCTGTCCGTGTCCAGGTTCCGGGACGTGGCCGGGCTGACCGCCCGCTCGCTGCGAATCCAGACCAGTGCGCGGACCCTCAATCAGGCGGGCAGGGCCAGCATGACCCTGGGGGACCTGGCTACAGCGCTGCGGCACTACGAGCGGGCCCTGCCGATCCAGCGGGAGGCCGGCGACCGCGCCAGCGAAGCCGCGACCTTGAACAACATCGGGCTGGTCCACGACCGCCGCGGCGAGGGCGACACCGCCCTGCACTACTTCGAGCAAGCCCTGCCGGTCCAGCGGGAGGTTGGCGACCGCGCCGGCGAAGCCGCCACCTTGAGCAACATCGGGCTGGTCCACAACCGCCGCGGTGACGGCGACACCGCCTTGCGCTACTACGAGCAGGCGCTCGCCACCTCGCGGGAGGTCGGCGACCGTGCCGGCGAGGCCGCCACCTTGAACAACATCGGCGGCGTCCAGGACCGCCGCGGCGACCGCGACACCGCCCTGCGCCACTACGAGCAGGCCCTGCCGATCCAGCGGGAGGTCGGCGACCGCGCCGGGGAGGGCATCACGTTGAGCAACATCGGCAGCGTCCACCACCGCCGCGGCGACCCCGACACCGCCCTGCGCCACTACGAGCAGGCCCTGCCGATCCAGCGGGAGGTCGGCGACCGCGCCGGCGAGGCCACCACCTTGAGCAACATCGGCAGCGTCCACCACCGCCGCGGCGACCCCGACACCGCCCTGCACTACTTCGAGCAGGCCCTGCCGATCCGGCGGGAGGTCGGCGACCGCGCCGGGGAGGCCACCACCTTGAACAACATCGGCGGCGTTCATGACCGTCGCGATGACGGCGAGACCGCCTTGCGCTACTTCGAGCAGGCCTTGCCGATCCGGCGGGAGGTCGGCGACCGCGCCGGGGAGGCCACCACCTTGAACAACATCGGCGGCGTTCATGACCGTCGCGGCGAGGGCGAGACCGCCCTGCGCCACTACGAGCAGGCGCTGGCCATCCAGCGGGAGGTCGGCGACCGCGCAGGCGAGGCCACCACCTTGAACAACATCGGCGGCGTCCACGACCGCCGCGGCGACGGCGACACCGCCCTGCGCTACTACGAGCAGGCCCTGCCGATCCTGCGGGAGGTCGGCGACCGCGCCGGTGAGGCGGTGACGCGGTACAACATCGCCATGGTTCTTCATGATCGTGGCCGACTCGAGCAGGCGATCGGCGAGCTGGAGCAGGTGGTGGAGCTCGACCGGGCGATGCAGCACCCTGACCTGGCGCCTGACATGGCCACGCTGGAGCGGGTTCGCGCGGAGCTCGCGGAGCAGCAGCGGGGGCGCACCGGTGGCTGGTGAGGTGGAGCTGCTCGAGGTGTTCCGGCTGGCCGAGGCCGCCCGCGTCGGGGACGTGGTGCGCGGGGCCGGTGACCGGTTGGCCGGGCGCTGGCTGTCCGTGTCCAGGTTCCGGGACGTGGCCGGGCTGACCGCCCGCTCGCTCCGGATCCAGACCAGTGCGCGCACCCTGGTGCAGGCGGGCATGGCCAGCACGACCCTGGGAGACCTGACCGCGGCCCTGGGGCACTTCGAGCAGGCGCTCCCGCTCCAGCGGGAGGTCGGCGACCGCGCCGGTGAGGCCACCACCTTGAGCAACATCGGCAGCCTCTACCACCGCCGCGGCGACGGCGACACCGCCCTGCGCTACTACGAGCAGGCCCTGCCGATCCAACGGGAGGTCGGCGACCGCGCCGGCGAAGCCGCCACCTTGAGCAACATCGGGCTGGTCCACGACCGCCGCGGTGACGGCGACACCGCCCTGCACTACTTCGAGCAGGCCCTGCCGGTCCAGCGGGAGGTCGTCTACCGCGCCGGCGAGGCCGCCACCTTGAACAACATCGGGCTGGTCCACCACCGCCGCGGTGACGGCGACGCCGCCCTGCGCCACTTCGGGCAGGCCCTGCCGATCCTCCGGGAGGTCGGCGACCGCGCCGGCGAAGCCACCACCTTGAGCAACATTGGGTTGGTCCATCACGGGCGCGGCAACCTCGACACCGCCCTGCGCCACTACGAGCAGGCCCTGCCGATTCAGCAAGACGTCGGCGACCGCGCCGGCGAGGCCACCACCTTGAGCAACATCGGCAGCGTCCACCACCGCGGCGGCGATCTCGACACGGCCCTGCGCTACTACGAGCAGGCCCTGCCGATCCGGCGGGAGGTCGGCGACCGCGCCGGCGAGGCCACCACGTTGAGCAACATCGGCGGCGTCCACGACCGCCGCGGGGACGGGTTCGCGGCGCTGTGGCACTACGAACAGGCGCTAGCCATCGCGCGGGAGGTCGGCGACCGCGCCAGCGAAGCCGCCACCTTGAACAACATCGCGCTGGTCCACGGCAGCCGCGGCGATCTCGACACCGCCCTGCGCCACTTCGAGCAGGGCCTAGCCATCGCGCGGGAGGTCGGCGACCGCGGCGGAGAGGCCACCACCATGGGCAACATCGGCGGCGTGAACGACCGGCGCGGCGATCTCGACACCGCCCTGCGCCACTACGAGCAGGCSCTWSCSATCSMGCGGGAGGTCGGCGACCGCGCCGGAGAGGCCACCACGTTGAGCAACATCGGCGGCGTCCACCACAGCCGCGGCGATCTCGACACCGCCCTGCGCCACTACGAGCAGGCGCTAGCCATCGCGCGGGAGGTCGGCGACCGCGSCGGRGAGGCCGCGACGCGGTACAACATCGCCATGGTTCTTCGGGACCGTGGCCGACTCGAGCAGGCGATCCGCGAGCTGGTGGAGGTGGTGGGGCTGGACCGGGCGGTGCAGCACCCTGGCCTGGCCTCGGACACCGCGATGCTGGACCAGGTCCGCGCTGAGCTCGCCGAGCTCACGGAGCTCACGGAGCAGCAGAGGGGGCGCCCCGGTGGCCAGTGAGGTGGAGCTGCTCGAGGTGTTCCGGCTGGCCGAAACCGCCCGATTGGGCGACGTGGTGCGCGGGGTGGGTGAGCGACTGGCCGGGCGCTGGCTGGGGGTGTCCAGGTTCCGGGACGTGGCCGGGCTGACGGCCCGCTCGCTCCGCATCCAGACCAGTCCGCGCACCCTGGTGTACGCCGGTAGGGCCAGCGCGACCTTGGTCGACCTCGACACCGCCCTGCGCCACTACGAGCAGGCGCTGTCGATTCGGCGGAAGTTCGGCGACCGCGCCGGTGAGGCCGCCACGTTGAGCAACATCGGCGCCCCGTCCACGACCGCCGCGGCGACGGCGACACTGCTCTGCGCTACTACGAGCAGGCCCTCCCGATCCTGCGGGAGGTCGGCTACCGCGGCGGCGAAGCCGCGACCTTGAACAACATCGCCAGCGTCCACGACAGCCGCGATGACGGTGACATCGCCCTGCGCTACTTCGAGCAGGCCTTGCCGATCCTGCGGGAGGTTGGCGCCCGCGACGGTGAGCAACATCGGGCTGGTCCACCTCCGCCGGAGCGATCTCGACACCGCGCTGCGCTACTACGAGCAGGCCCTGCCGATCCTGCGGGAGGTTGGCGATCGCGCCGGCGCGGCCACCACCCTGACGAACATCGGCGCCGTCCACCACGGACGCGGCGACGGCGAGAGCGCTCTGCGCCACCTCGAGCAGGCCCTGCCGATCTTGCGGGAGGTCGGCGACCGCGCTGGTGAGGCGGTGACGCGGTTCAATGTCGCCATGGTCCTTCGAGGTCGTGGCGGACTCGAGCAGGCGATCCGCGAGCTGGAACAGGTGGTGGAGCTCGACCGGGCGGTGCAGCACCCTGACCTGGCCTCGGACACCGCGATGCTGAACCAGGTCCGCGCCGAGCTCAGGGAGCAGCACCGGAGGTACTCCGACGGCCAGTGAGGTCGGGCGGCTCGAGGTATTCCGGCTGGCCGAGGGCGCCCGATTGCGCGACGGGGTCCGCGGGGTCGGTGACCGGTTGGCCTGGCGCTGGCTGAGGGTGTCCCGCTTCCGGGACGTGGCTGGGATGACCGCCCGCTCGCTCCGAATCCGCATCAGTGCATCCACCCTGGTTCGCGGTCTGTGCTCCTGGGACGGCCAGCCAGTGACACGGGGCGAAACCGTGGCGGTTTTCGTAGCCGCGCAACGACGGAAGGCCGTCCCCCGGCCCTCAGCTGAGGGCCGGGAAGGCCGCCGTCAGGCCGAAGTGCTCGCGCCACCGTTGGCCCGTAGGGTGCGGTCCATGACATCGCGTCCGCGCAGCGAGGACCGGCGCAACTCTCCGCGCCTGGACGGCCCGCACTCCACAACGGCTCGCCACCTCTCGTCGGCCCTGCACCAGCTCGTGGAGACCTCCCGTCCCGCATGGGACGAGGCGGATGCGGCGCGTCGTCGCTGGTGCGTGCAGCAGGTCGCGAACGCGCTCGGCGTTGACGTGGAACTGGTCGCGCCGACCGTGCGACTGACCCGGCGACCGGCCCCGGACAGGTCGGTGACGTTTCTCCTCCCTGTGGAGGAGGAACTCCCTCTGCGCGGCCGTGACAGGCGAGCGGAGAAGCGCTACTCCGGCGTGCAGATCGTGCATGACGACAGACAAGAACCGCCGTGGCGGCTCAGCTTGGGCACCTACGGCCTTTGGGAGATTGATCCTGACGAGCCACAGCCCGACCACTTCCGCCCCACCCAGTTCGAGCCCTACTTCGTGTGGTTCGCCGAGGAGCTGACACCCGACGTGCTGGCCCGGGCGGCAGGCAACTACTGCCCCGCCCACGCCGACCGTGACGTCCGCACCAGCAGCAGGTGGGGTCGTCAGACGTACAACCAGGAGGGACGTGCTCGCCCAGATCTGGTTCTCCTCCATGAAACTGGTCAGGGCGATGGAGAAGGACGCGTAACCACGCGTCGGGAGACACCCTGGATCGGTCCTGCTCGAGGATGCCTCAGGTTGTCGGTGTGGCGGGAGGGAAGGGTGCGGGCTGAGCCTCGGTCCGGTCGTCGAGCGCTGCCGACCAGGCGTCCAGCAGCTCCTGTGCCGGTGAGCCGGGCTCGACGGGCAGGGCGACGACCTCGCGGGCGCTGCCCTTGCGCGCCATCTGTGCGTCCTCGGCGGACATGGCCACCGTCAGCGGGTCCAGGTTTCGCCAGTCCAGGTGCGCGAGATGGTCGCGTCGCAGCATGCCCGCGTAAACCGGCTCGACGCCACCGGTGCTGCCACCGATCCCACTGCGAATGACCAGGACGCGGACCTCTGTGGCGGTGACCGCTACGGCCAGGGCCTCCTTGGCGGTCGCCAACACCGTCGAGGCGATAGCAGTGGCGTACAGGGAGCTGCGGTCGGTCTTGGTGCGCTTGCGCAGCGTCGGCTTCCCGCCGGGGGTCGTGTCCGGACGAACGTCCGGGACCAGGTCGATGCCGCCATAGGTGACGACCGCCGTGACGTACCGGACGCCGGTGTCGGCCTCGGCGTCGACGCAGGTGGAGTCGCTGGCGTTGTCCGCGAACGCGTCCTCGACGGCCTCGATCACCGTTTGCGGGTCGTGGTCGACCAGCGCCTGCCACTGCTGGTCGAGTCGGCACTGCTCGAGCTGCGCCTCGACGAGCGCGCCGGTGTGCCGGCGCTGCGCTTCGGCGGTGGCCTGCTGCGCCGCCCAGGCCTTCGCCTCCCGGCGCTCAGACCGCTTCCAGAAGGGCACCGCGGCGATGGCGATCCGGTGCAGCTCGCGGCGGACCGCCTTGACCTCGGCTGGCCCCGGGGCGGCGGGGACGGCCACGACGCGGCGTGTCGATTCGGGGAAGTCCTCGTGGTGCAGCGTAGTGAGGGAGCGTTCCACCGCGGCGACGGCCGCGACCTCCTGGGCGCGTTCGGCTGCCCGGGCTTGGGCCTGATGCTGCGCGACGGTGGGCTGCCGCGGGCGCGGCGAAGCACCCGCCGTCCGGGTCGAGGCGCCCGACGACTGGGGCCAAGAGCCGGACGAGGCTCGCGTGGAGGTGCGGGCCCGGCTGCTGCGTGAGCCGCCTCCGACGGCGGTGGAGACGGTGAAGGGCCCGGCCCCGCTGGAGATGCGGGTCCTTCCTGCGCCGACCTGGACCCGGGCGGCGCGGGGGCCGATGCTGGTACGCACGCCCCTGCTGGAGGCGCGCACGCGCACCCCGGGGGCGAGCTTGAAGCTGACACCGAGGCCCATCTACCGGCCCTGCCTTCCCTGTACCGCACCCGGCGGTACGTCTGATGTTGTGGTTGCCATGGACGGGCTGGTCAGGCGGCGCGCCAGCGTGCGCGGGTGTCGCCGGACTTGTATGAGCAGCGCATCAGCGTGCCCGCGCTCGTGTAGCCGAGCGCGCCCGCCGGCGAGCAGAACGCACCAGGGTGCACCCCCTGACGGGGCGACGGCGCGGCCGGCGAGGGCGAGGGGCTGGGCTGCGGTGCCGGCCTGGGAGCCGGCGTGACGGTCGGGTGCGGGGCGGGCGCGACGGTCGGCTTCGGCGCGGGCGGCGCGTAGATCGGGAAGCCGCCGAGCTTGGCCACCGACACCGCCGGGACTGGCGTGTCCGGGCAAGTCGTGAGGACGCGGGCCACGGCGACGCGCTCCGCGGCCGTCACGGCCAACTCGTACCGGGCCTTGACGGCGATCTGGCGAGCCACGTACATGCACCGGTACGACATCGCGGGCGGCAGCCAGGTCGCCGCGTCACCGCTGCCCTTGGAGGCGTTGACCGACGCGGACACCGCCGTCAGGTTCAGAGTGTCGTTGGCGAACGCGGTCCGCTTCGCCTGTGGCCACCCGGCGGCGCCCTTGACCCACGCGTCAGCCAGTGCGACGACATGATCGATCTGCACAGCCGAGCTGGAGGAGGCGCCGCTGGTGAAGGCCACCCGCGCCCCGGTGTACGGGTCCACCAGGGCGCCCGTCATGACGGCGCACCCGTTCGTGCCCGCCTTGAGCGTCAGCGAGCGAAGATCGCGTCGGAGGGTGTCGTTGCGCTGGTCGCAGCCGTTGCGGTCGGTGTCGCTCCACACGGCACCGAACGCCTCGCGGGTGTAGCCGGTCATCGGGCCGCGACCCTTGACCGTCAACGTGCCCAACCCCGCGAGCGCCGTGCCGGGTCGGGCCTGCCCGATGGCGGCGGTGACCGGGTCGGTCGGCGACGGGCTAGCGGTTGCGATGGTCGAGGTCGGGGAAGCGGTGGCCGGCTCGGTCGTTGCGGAGTCCGTCGCCGGCAACGGGGTTGCGGGCGCTGGTGCGGCTGGCAGAACCGTCTGCGAGGTGGGGACGGACGCCGGCGACGGGGACAGCGCCCCGCCGACCGACACGGCCACCAGCGCACCGACCAAGGCGACCGCAGCGGCGGCACGGCTCGGTAGGTGAGCCCACCGGACCTGCCCGCGGATGAGGGCCACGATGGCGACGAAGAAGGCGAACATCCCCGCGAAGAGCAGCGCACCGCCGATGCCAGAGATCAGACCCGCGAGCGTGGTGACGGCCAGGCCACCCCAACCGGCTACCGCGAGCATGCGGCCGCGGTCGGGGCTGCCACCCTGAGGCGCGGAGTCGGCGACGAAGGCAGAAACCGCAGCGGCGGGCGGCCGGTTACCCGCGCCGCCGTGCTGCGGAGACCACGGCGTCGGTGGCTGCAGGGGTGCTGCACTCCCGTACGAGGCGCGCGCCGGCTGGGCTGGGGGCGACGCCAGCGATGAAGAGGCCGGGGACACGGCGCCCGGGGACTCCGGCGCGGTCGTCCAGAACTGCCAGCCGTCCGGAGCTGGCGGCCATACCGGGTCGGGCAGCCAGCCGGGCGGCGGCACCCAGCCGGTCGGAGGCGCGGGCCATCCTTGTGGTGCGTGGAACTCGACAGGCATTCGAACTCAGTGATCCTCGTGTTGCCGCAGGCACCTTGGCCCGTCTTCTCAGCGCTATGTCACCGGTCCCGACCGGTCGCGGTCAGAGCGGCATCTTTCTGTGGTTAATGTGGCGTGGGCATGTCTCTTCACCGGGGACAGCACTGCCATCAACAGCGGCGCTGCATTGAGCTGCCGTGCAGTCCCCATGGACGAGGGCGACCAGTCGACCTCGGCACGCCCGCTGCCTCGCATGCCGCAGGTTCTCGTGACCCCCGCTTCCCTGTGTGACCTGAGGCTACGTGTCAAGCACGCCGGCCGCTGCGAAATGCCTGTTTCAGGCATAGAGCGTCCCTTCCGGCGTGGTCTGTGCGGCTTGCTGCTAGCGGCGCCTCAGCTAGCAGAACGGCTCCACCGCCCCGAGGTCATGCGTCTTCTGCCAACGTCCGAGCACAGCCCTCTCGACCTCGCCTGAGGCACCGCCGGCACCACCACAGGAGCCCTGGCTGCCCTTCGCCGACCCAACCACATTCGTACACCAGTTCGATCCTTTGGCACACTGGAGAGATGGCGGGCGGTTCAGGACGGGGGCATGAGCACCCGATCCCGGAGCCTCCGCGTCCTCGGCGGCACTGCTGGGTGCGCGGGGCTGGGGACGCACCCGGTCCGCACGCCGGGATCGTGCTCGCCTGGGAGAAGCGGGACGCGACCTGGTTCGCGCTTGTTGCCTACTTCCTCGAGGGCGACCATGCCCTGATCCAGCAGTGGCTCCCGTCGGAGTTCGTGACGCCAGCCCAGCGCTGAGACAAGGCGCCTCGCTGGGTGGGCACGGAGCCCCACGCGGTGGTGCCGCACTTGTTCAGCCAAGCCCGTGAAGGTCTAGCGAGGTCTCTCCCTGACGGCTAGACCCGCCTCGCCCGCAGGGCGTCCGGCGGGCGTGATGGCCCGCTCACGGGCATCATGTGGCCGTGACGACTCCGACCTCTTCCACCGGGGACCTCCTCCCGCCTCCGGAGACCGAGCCCGGGGTCTCCCCCGGCCCTGCTGCCCAGGTCGGACGGCCGGACGGACACGGACACTTCGGGGTCCTGGATGAGGACGAGGACGGGCTGCTCTGCCACGAGTGCGGCAGGCGCTTTGTACATCTCGGGCTTCACGTTTTCAAGAGTCATGGGATGCAGGCACAGAGCTACAAGATCGAGCACGGCTTGCGTCGCTCGAAGGGTCTGGTGGCCTCGGCGGTGCGCGAGAAGCTCGCGGTGCGCTCGGCTGCCCAGTTGACCCGCAGGTCGGCGTTCCTGGCCAACCGGGACACCCGCAAGGCGACCGCAGCCCGGCTCGCCGCAGGGCAGCCGCTCTCCCCCGCCGGCGCCGCCGCCTCAGCAGCCGCCGGGCTCCGGCGCGGCGGCTCGCGGCGCCGCGGCATCGTCGTCGTCTGTCAGGAGTGCAGCGTCGAGTTCTGCCCGCTGTGCGGGGCATCGAAGCGCCGGTTCTGCTCCCGCTCGTGCGCCAGCCGTTACAACCGGCGCCGCGCTTCGCCGAACGCTGGTCCGCGCGCGCACGCGACGCAGCCGGCGCCTGACGATGCCGGCCTGGCATGAGTCCGCGCCGTGTGCGAGGTGTCTGTGTCGAGTGCGTCGAGCCCGCCCGGGCTCGGGGCCGTTGCTGGACGCACTACCGGCTCTGGAGAGCCGCAACCCCGGAGGAGCAGAGGGAACGGATACCCGACGGCGCCCTCGTCGCGGGCCAGGTCGCGGCGATGCTCGGCATCACCACCGCCTCGCTCACCCGGCGCATCGCGCGAGGGCAGCACCGGCCTGACGGGCGCACGAGCGGACGCAGCTGGTGGTGGCCGGCAACCGTCGCCGGGTGGGGCCTACACCGTCCATCCGCCGACGCGCTGGTCGTTACCGAGGTGGCAGCGCGGCTCGGGGTGAGCACCAGCCAGGTTCACCGGCTGGCGCAGAACCCGGGCCCTGCCGGCCGGCGGGCGGCACGGTGGCCGCGGGGCGTTCTGGTGGGACCGCGCCGCCGTGGAGCAGTACGAGCGACAGCAGCCAGGGGACGTGTTGTGGACGTCGGATCTGGCGCAACGGCTCGGTGTGTCGCGGGAGACGGTCCGCCGCCTCGCCCAAACCTCTCTCCGCCCGGACGGCGTCCACCGGGGACGCCGGTGGTGGCTGCCCAGCCGCATCGACGCCCTCTACCCGCCTCCACAGCGGGGCTCATCGGCGAGACGCAGCGACGGCGGTCGACCTGACCGATCCTGCACCAGTCCGGACGCGTGAACCGTCGCCGCGGAGACCTAGGTCCATGACGCACGACGACCAGGACCAGCGCATCGAGTCCCTGCAACAGCAGTTGTCCGAAGCTCGCGCCTGGGCCTGGAGTGAATACCACGGCTGGTACGACGGCCGGTGGCTCGCCACCCGCGAGGTGCCGACCGAGGACGGCGGATGGGACTGGCTCATCCCGGAGCGGCTCTCCACGGGCGTGGAGCCGCCCTCCCAGCCTTGGACCGTGGCGCTTCCCGGCGCCACGAGCCTCAGTGGTCCATGACCCGCCACGCTGGAACACGCATGCCGGCCGGCAGGGGTGCATGGTGAGCACATGGCTGTCGTGTCGTTGCAGGCGCCGGTCGCCTTGGCGCGGCGCGTCGATGAGCTCGTCCCTTCCAAGACCGCGGATCTGGTGTGGGAGCCGAAGTGGGACGGCTACCGCGCCCTCGTCGGTGGTGGCCGCATCTACTCGCGCAACGGCACCAACCTCACGCCGCTGTTCCCCGACGTAGCCCCGGTCCTGAGCGCACGACTGCCCAAGGACCTAGTGCTGGACGGCGAGGTCATCGCCTGGGATCCCGCCACGGGACGGCTGGACTTCGAGGGCCTGCAGGCCCGCATGACCGCCGGGCGACGGATCCGCGCCGTCGCCGCCCGCCGGCCAGCGCAGTTCGTCGTCTTCGACGTTCTCGCCGCCGGCACTGAGGACCTCCGAGGCCGACCACTGCGAGAGCGCCGGGCCCTGCTCGAGCGGACACTGGCCGGGATCGCCTCCCCTATCGTGCTGTGCCAGCAGACCGACGACCCCAGCCTCGCCCGCGAGTGGTTCGACACCCTGACAGCCGGCGGCATCGAAGGCCTCGTCATCAAGGACGCGAGCGGCACCTACCCCACCACACCCCAGCAACGGGCCTGGTGGAAGGTCAAGGCCACGGAGACATTCGACATGCTCGCGATTGGGTTCACCGGGGACGCGGCCGCACCCACCTCTCTGGTCCTCGCGTTCCCCGGGAACGTCGACGACGACGGTGGCCCGGTCACCGCCGGCTCGACAACAGCCCTGTCGAAGGCGGTCGGCCGATCGCTGGCGCCCCTGCTGCACCCGACCGGCGAGACGTTCGAGCGCACCTTCGCCTGGGGTTCAGCTGCGCCAAGTCGGGTGATGGTCGTCGCACCGTTCGTCGTCGAGGTCGACGCCGACGCCTCCGCCGCACCGGGCGTGCTGCGCCACGCAGCGCGGCTGCACCGCACCAGGCCAGACCTCGACCCCGGGGAGCTCTCCTGAGATTGGTCGCCGTGGGTGAAGGTGCGCCGCCGGACGTCACCTTCTGAGAACGCCCTCATATGCCGCCGATCGGTAGTGCCGACGAGTGACCGTCAGTCAGGAGTGTCTGTCTGCGCGGCGCTGGGCGGGCGTGTCCAAGTCGCCAGTCTCCGCGAGATTGAGCGCCACATCATGAAGCTTCTCGTTCAACGCGTTCGAGGCGTGACGCAGGATGTTGAAGGCGGCCTCCGGGGTGAGCTTGAGCCGTTCCATCAGGATCCCTTTGGCCTGGCCGATGACATCTCGGGTCAACAGGGCCTGGTGCAGATGCTCTGCCACATCCTGCAGGGCGTCCCGTTCGCGGACTGCCCCGGCGGCCATCGAGGCGTGCGCGGCTAGGAGCAACCCGATCTGCTGCGCCTCGTCGCTGAATGCGTCCGGCTTGATGCCGTAGGTGTTGAGCGAGCCGCTCGTGCCGGCGCTCCCCTCGCTCGCCGCTGCCAGGCGGTAGGAGGCCACGGAGTGCGCGCCCAGATCGACCGGACGGGATGCGAGCGTGGGCCAGCGGTTGTCGGGGAGCGACTTCGCATAGACCAGCGTGGTCTCGACCGCATCGAGGCAGGGGCCCTCCCGGGCGTCGTACTGGGCCTGGTCGACCGCCGATGCGGCCACGTCCGTTGTCGAGGCCGTGCGATAGCCCCCGTGCTCGCTGAGGGTGACGCTTGCCATCTCACACCCGGCGACGGTGCTGACCGCGGCCTCGGCGATGCGCTGGAGGACGGCGTCGTAGGAATCCGCGGCGTAGAGGTTCGCGGCGATGGTGGCGAACGCCGATGCGAGTCCCATGATCGGTGCCGCCTCCAGCCGTCGCTGTGTCGCATCGTCGCGGGCCCGGGCGGCGGCCACGCGTTCGGCGCCTGAACGCTCACGGGTCTGCCGTGCCTGCCCACGAATGGCGAGCGCATCGAGCCGGTGCGCGGTTGCCTCGGCCTGACGCGCCAGACCGAGCTGAGCTTCCCGGGCGTCCAGCTCACGTTCCCGCTTGTCCAGCGCTTGTTCTCGCGCGTCGGCCGTCAGGTCCCGCAGGTCCCCGGCCAGGTCTCGCTCGCCAGCCAGGTCGTCACGTCGGTCGCCAACGAAGTCGCGCTTCTCAGCTGCCCACTGGCGTTCCGCGTCGGGTGACTCTGTAGCCATCAGGTCGACCTCCTCAACGTCCGAGCCCGCAAACGACTCGATGCCGAGCCTAGCCGTGGCGTGGCCGGCCGCTACTGCTCGTGGCCCACCGAGGGCGCGACATTCGACCGTGGGTCAGGCCGGCTCTGCCACGGCCTGAAGCACCGGCGGCCCCAGCGCACGCCAGGGCGTCGGGGCACTCTCCCGGCGGGGCGGGCGCGCAGCGACACAGGCGGGATGGCGAATGACATCGTGGGAGGCGACGGGGCGCACTCGAAGGTGCTCTCAAAGCGTCCGCGTAGGTGATGCTGGCGTGCTCCCCAGTTCAGACAAACTGAGCGTTCGACCCAGGCGCCGGGTTCGGCGACCAGGCGGTGGATGAGGTCGCGGCGCTGCCGACCTAGGACGGGCAGACGCAGCAGAGATCGCCTCAGAGGCAGCGATACCTACTCCATGCAGGAGTGGGACCACGATTGAGGAAACGGTGCAATCCCGCCTGCCGCGAGCCGTGGCGCTCTACCGTGGAGGGCACACCGCGACGTTCGCGCGCCTGCAGGTGTAGTCAGGGACTACGTTGCATTGGGGTTCGACATGACGACATCGACGACGCCACTCGCGGCCGCGGACGTGCTGCTGACTCCGGCTGAGGTGGCTGCGCTCTTCCGGGTCGACCCGAAGACGGTCACCCGCTGGGCTCGGGCGGGTCGCCTCGAGGCGGTCCGCACGCTCGGCGGGCACCGGCGGTTCCACGCCGCCCAAGTGCACGCGCTGCTGGATCAGTCCGCCAGCGCCTAGCTCAGCCCGACCAGGGCCGGGTGGCCGACGTCTCGACGCCGAGCCGGCCGCAGCCGTGGGGCGTCCGCAACCAGGACGAGCGTCGCGATGGGATCGCATGTGACGCGCGGGGTGCCCGCGAGCTCGTGGCCGTCAAGCGCAGCCACGCCAAGACCCAACGAAAGCGTCCTCAGGTGCCGCCGAGCGGTCCTCCCGCGACCAGCAGCGGTGGGCGCGAGCGACAGCGGACCAGCCGGCCGACGGGGACACGTAGCGTCGGTGAGGTCCCACCAGTCGTCTACAACGCGAACGCCCACCGGGTCAGCAGCGCGTGCGCTTCTCGTAGAGACTGCGCGGGAACGACCTCGTGCGTGTCCGAGCTTCCGCGCCGCCGCTCGACCTGGAACGACCCGTCGGACAGCCGGAGCGCCTGCGCGTACGTCTGACCTGACGCGTCCGCGACTTTCTCGACGATGACCCACGAGCCCTCACCCGCGGCGAGGTCCTCGAGGAGCAACAGGAGGACGTCCTCGGACGGGTCGTCGTAGGCGTCGCCGTTCTCCATGACAGCTCTGAACGTGCGCGTAACCATACCTGTAGCCTCTCGCATGCCAGCGCCGCCACCACCATCGCCAACACCCGTCGCCATCGTGCGACGGTCACCACCGCCCGACCCGAACGCACCGACTCCACTCGAACGGACTTCGTTTCCTATCCGCCTCGGCGCCTCGAGACGTTCTTCCGGCGAATGGAGCCTCGCCCATCACCTCGACGACGAACTCAGGATCCCCATTCCCGTCTGCGGCGCCGGCCATGTGAGTCGGCTCCAGCGGCGCGTGCACGATGGTCCGTCCAGAGCCATGCTGCACAAGGGCTGAAACCCAACACGACTGTTGCGCCCGGGGACGACGCGCAGGTCTGTGGCCCGGCCGAGTCCGCATGGAGCGCTGCCCATCAGGTCACTCGACGGGCCCTGAACCGCGGATCATGCACCTCAGGGCCCCGGTGCTTCCCAGTACCGGGCGAGGTCAGTCAGGGTCAGTCGACGTCGTGGACGAGGGTGGCCGAGATGACCGTCGACGGAGCTGCGCTGAGCAGGTCGCCGAGTTCGTTCTGCGCATCATCTCGCGTCTGCCTCACGGCCTCAGCGTGCTCTCTCGTGTCCCAGGTGGACACCGAGGTGAAGGTCGTGTCGTCGACGACCATGACGGTGCTGACGTGGCCCGGCAGGTCATGCAAGAGCTTGCCGTACTTCCGTCCGATCTGCTCGGCCTTACTTGCGCTATCGGGCTTCAGCGGGAACGTGGTGTGGCGCGTGTACATGGCGACCTTCCTGGTGCCAGACGCGGTGCCTGGGCACGTTCGCAGTGTGTTCCTTGGCGCTCAGGATGGACAAGGGACAAACGGGCCACGGATCGAGGCAGTCTCGAAGCCGGGAGCACTGGGCATCGCGAACGTGGCGGAAGCGATCTGCGTGGGGTACACAGATGTACTTGGGACCGGTACGCCGACCGAAGGGAACGTGTCGCGGTTCGCGCCCGCCGGCGACGCCTCCCCCGGGCCACCCAGAATCGACGCCATCTCCGCCCCTTGCTTGCTGGAGGACGACGATGCCGCCGGTGCAAGGCATACAGGAACGACACGGGGATGACACGCTCAGGCGACCCGAGCGTGGCGTAACCGGACATGCCGCATGTGGATCCCCAGCGTCTTGACCCCTATTCGCTTTCGGTGTTGCTGACGGGTGCGCTTTCCGGTGTTTCTAGGCCGCGGCTCTCCTCGGGGGAGCCGCGGCGCCATGCCAGGCCCTTCCGTGCGCCAGGCGCGTTTGACGACTACCTCTTGTTGCCTTGCGAGAGCCCCTGGGCAGGGGTTCGAGCCGGTAGACCGCGAACCAGGTGCGGAGGGGTTTAACGGTGGTACATCTTGGGATACCGCTCGCCGCACCGGCGGGCACCGACTCCTCAGGAGTGATCATGGGCGATATCGCCGCCAAGGTCGACAAGGCTTACGAGACCGTCTCTCTCAGCGAGCTGGCTGACGCGCCGGTGGATGCGTTGCAGGGTGTGAGCGCCGGCGACGCGGAGCACCTCAAGGCCGCCTTCAACATCAAGACGGTTCGGGACCTGGGCACGAACAAGCACTTCCTCTGGGCGCAGGCGATCGCGAAGCTGGCCGAGTAGACCAGGAGCGAGTGGCCTCTCCCTTTTCGTGCTACCGCCCCACACCCTGCAAGCGGGGCCTGGACGTTCGGCGGTGACGCAACGCTCGGCGTGTTCACGCTGAGGCTCAGCACTCTTTCAAGAGGAACGAGAGAACCATGCTCAAAGGCTTCAAAGACTTCATCTTGCGCGGCAACGTCATCGACCTGGCCGTCGCCATCGTCATCGGCATCGCCTTCGGCAAGGTCATCGAGGCGTTCGTGACGATCATCATGGACCTGGTCGGCAAGCTCGGGGGCACCCCGGATTTCTCCAACTGGGTCCCCGGCGGGGTCCACGTCGGCGCCTTCATCACGGTGCTCATCAGCTTCCTGATCGTCGCCGCCGCGGTGTACTTCATGGTCGTGCTGCCGATGAACAAGCTGGCCGAACGCCGCGCCCGCGGCGCAGAGCCGGCCACCGAGGCACCCACGGAGGAGGTCCTGCTGCTGACCCAGATCCGCGACTCGCTCCAGGTCCGCTGACCAGCGACCACGTCAACCGGCGCCGGTGCCGAGCCGCCAGGGGCTCGGCACCGGCACGGGACGGTCCGTCCCGCGGCGCGGGCGGATGTGCCTATGGCTACCGATTTCTCCAGTGGCGCCGGGACCCTGGTGGCCCTCTAGCTCTGCGCCGGGAGGGGCGAGTTCGCGGCATCGCGACGGCGTAGGGCACTGCCGCCGGTATAGGTGGAGGCGGCAGTGCCGTTCGTGCTAGCACCCGCTGGGAACGGCTTTGGGGGTCCTGCCGGCTCGGCCGGTGCCTCAGAAGGTCCCGAACGCACGTGTGGCGTCTGCCCGGCCGGCACGGGGCCTCACTCCTCGGCGCGGGCCTCAAGGTCTGCCAGGAACTCCTGCACGGCAGGCTCTCCACCGCTGCGGAACACATGGACCACTGCCTCGTCGACGATCATGGAGCAGGCCTCCGACGCGGC